>JAURDG010000098.1 GCA_030828025.1 Flavobacteriaceae bacterium
AGTCATCATTTCCATGCCTTGTACTCTTTTTCCGTCCTTAAAATAGATTGGAATGGTTTCTCCATCAAGTTTCATTTCTACGTTTTTTAATTCAGACAAATTGGCTTTGACAAGCCCAGGCAAAAAACTTAAATTTTCACTGGTTGCTGATTTTTTGTTTGTACAGCCCTCGATAATTAATAGACTTCCTATGGCTAACAGTAAAAATATGTAATTTTTCATTTTTTAGGTTTAACGTATTAAAAGAATATGCTCCATACCCAAAAAAGTAAAAAGAAAAGCGTAGGCGTTCAATCAAACAATTTGGGAATTGTATATTTGTAAATGTAACAAAAAATAATCCAATCTGGATGAGGTTATTTTAACAATACCACAGTAGTAATTGTTAATTTCTTTGTTTGTGGGTAGTTTAATTTTACAGGTTGATGTTCTAAATTAGCAACCCATGACCCAACAAACCCAATACAATGAAGATAACATACGCTCTCTCGATTGGAAAGAGCATATCCGCATGCGTCCAGGTATGTATATCGGGAAACTCGGCGACGGTTCTTCTCCAGATGATGGCATTTACATTTTACTCAAGGAAGTCCTCGACAACAGCATAGACGAGTTTGTCATGGGTGCGGGCAAAACCATTGACATCAAGATTGACGAGGGCAAGGTTAGTGTTCGCGACTACGGGCGTGGTATTCCCTTGGGCAAAGTGGTTGATGTAGTGTCCAAAATGAATACTGGTGGGAAATACGATTCGCGTGCCTTTAAAAAGTCTGTGGGGCTCAATGGGGTAGGTACCAAAGCGGTGAATGCGCTTTCGGCCTCGTTTTTTGTCGCCTCTACTCGTGAAGGACAACGTAAAACTGCCCTTTTTGAGCAAGGCGTTTTAACCGAGAACGAGCCTGCAGCATCAACGAGCCAGCGCAATGGTACTCAGGTAACTTTTGTTCCAGACGAAAGCATTTTCAAAAAATTTCGCTATCGACATGAGTATGTGGCCAAAATGCTTAAAAATTATGTTTACCTGAATCCAGGGTTAACCATTGTATTTAATGGCGAAAAATATATATCTCAAAACGGACTTAAAGATCTGTTGGAAGACAACAACAACACTGATGACTTTCTTTATCCCGTCATTCACCTTAAAGGCGAGGATATCGAAGTTGCCATAACACATTCCAAAACACAGTACAACGAAGAATACCATTCATTTGTAAACGGACAACACACCACACAGGGCGGAACCCACCAAAACGCTTTCCGCGAGGCATTGGTCAAAACCATTCGGGAGTTTTACGGAAGGCAATTTGACCCGTCGGACATTCGTAAATCCATTATTTCTGCCATTAGTATTAAGGTGATGGAACCTGTGTTTGAATCACAGACCAAAACCAAATTGGGCTCCACAGAAATGGGCGATGCTTTACCCTCAGTACGCACCTACATCAATGACTTTATAGGTACGCAACTGGATAATTTTTTACATAAAAATGCACCAACTGCCGAAGCCATACAGCGCAAAATACTTCAAGCCGAAAAAGAACGCAAAGAGCTTTCGGGTATTCGAAAATTGGCACGTGAACGTGCCAAAAAAGCCAGTTTGCACAACAAAAAGTTACGCGATTGCCGCGTGCATTTAGGCGACATTAAAATGGATCGGCGATTGGAATCAACCTTATTTATTACAGAGGGCGACTCGGCAAGTGGTTCCATTACCAAGTCTCGGGATGTCAACACCCAAGCGGTATTTAGCCTTCGTGGAAAGCCGCTAAACTCGTACGGCATGTCCAAAAAGATTGTGTACGAAAACGAGGAGTTTAACCTATTGCAAGCAGCACTCAACATTGAGGAATCCATAGAGGACTTGCGCTACAACAATATTGTAATCGCCACCGATGCCGACGTAGATGGGATGCACATTAGGTTGCTCTTGATTACCTTCTTTTTGCAATTTTTTCCCGAGCTTATCAAAGAAGGACACCTGTATATATTGCAAACGCCACTCTTTCGGGTGCGGAACAAAAAGAAAACCATTTACTGTTATTCGGAGCAAGAACGCACCAACGCCCTTGACGAACTTGGCAAACAAGCCGAAATTACCCGATTTAAAGGGTTAGGGGAAATTTCCCCCGATGAATTCAAGCATTTTATTGGCGATGACATCCGACTAGACCCTGTGATGCTGGACAAAAACATGACCATAGACGAACTATTGTCGTTTTATATGGGTAAAAACACCCCACAACGCCAAGAATTTATCATTGATAACCTTAAAGTAGAGTTAGACAAAATAGAGGCATGAGCGAGGAACAGCACATTTCTGGCGATCAGTTGATACGTGTTACTGGCATGTACAAGGATTGGTTTTTGGATTATGCCTCGTATGTGATTTTGGAGCGTGCCGTGCCGGCCATTGAGGATGGGTTTAAACCTGTTCAGCGCCGTATTCTGCATTCCATGAAAGACTTAGACGACGGTCGTTACAATAAAGTAGCAAACATCGTGGGGCACACCATGCAGTATCATCCACATGGCGATGCATCTATAGCCGATGCCATGGTACAAATTGGACAAAAGGATTTGCTGATTGACATGCAAGGAAACTGGGGCAACATCCTGACGGGCGATTCGGCGGCTGCCTCAAGATACATTGAAGCACGGCTGTCTAAGTTTGCCCTTGATGTGGTCTATAGCCCAAAAGTTACCGAATGGCAATCGTCTTATGATGGTCGGAAAAAGGAGCCTATCCATTTGCCGGTAAAATTTCCCATGCTACTCGTACAAGGCGGCGAAGGGATAGCCGTAGGCTTATCGACTAAAATACTACCGCATAACTTCAACGAACTTATCGACGCTTCAATCAAGCATTTACAAGGCAAGAACTTTAAGCTATTGCCCGATTTTCCTACAGGAGGCATCATGGATGCCGACCATTACAATGATGGTTTACGTGGTGGTAGAATTCGCTTACGCGCTCGAATCAATCAGGAGGACAAGCAAACGCTTGTGATTAATGAAATTCCATTTTCGACAACCACTTCAACCTTGATTGACTCCATCCTTAAAGCAAACGAAAAGGGAAAAATAAAAATCAAAAAAATTGAGGACAATACGGCAGCAAACGTCGAAATCAAAATTTATTTACCGCCCAATGTGTCGCCCGACAAAACCATAGATGCCTTGTTTGCCTTTACGGCTTGCGAAACCTCCATTTCTCCTTTAGGTTGTGTCATAGAAGACAACAAACCTAATTTTATCGGCGTTTCTGAAATGTTACGCCGCTCTACCGATCATACGTTGGATTTACTTCGTGCAGAACTCGAAGTGAAAAAAGAAGAGTTAGAGGAGCAATGGCATTTTGCATCGCTTGAGCGTATCTTTATCGAAAACCGTATTTATCGTGATATTGAAGAAGTGGAAACTTGGGAAGGTGTGCTTCAAGCGATTCATGCTGGTTTAGCACCACATATCATTCACCTAAAACGAGCCATTACGGATGATGATGTCGTGCGCTTGACGGAAATTCGCATCAAACGCATCTCCAAATTTGATTTGGATAAGGCGCAACAAAAAATTGAAGCACTTGAAGCAGACCTTGATCAGGTTGCTTACGATTTGGCGCATATAGTCGAATTTACCGTTGCCCATTTTAAACGACTCAAGGAAACCTACGGTACGGATAAAGAACGTAAGACCGAGCTAAAAGTATTTGCCGATGTAGATGCCCGAAAAGTCGTGATGCGCAACACCAAGCTCTATGTTAGCCGAGAGGAAGGTTTTGTGGGCACTTCGTTGCGTAAAGACGAATATGTTACCGACTGTGCCGACATCGACGACGTCATTGTGTTTACCGCTGATGGCAAAATGATGGTATCTAAAGTGGAAAGCAAGACGTTTGTAGGGAAAAACATCATTCATGTTGCCGTATTTAAGAAAAAGGACAAGCGCACCATTTACAATATGATATATCAAGATGGTCGTGGTGGCACTTCTTATATCAAACGTTTTGCTGTTACAGGGGTTACCCGAGATAAACACTACGACCTAACCAACGGAAACACTGATTCTAAGGTGCATTATTTTTCAGCGAACCCCAACGGCGAAGCAGAGTTGGTCACCATTCATTTACGACAGAGCGGTGCCATTAAAAAGCTCAAGTGGGATTTAGACTTTGCAGACCTAGTCGTTAAAGGCAGAAATGTACGCGGCAATACGGTTACCAAATATGCCATCAAACGTGTAGAACTAAAAGAAGAAGGTGTTTCTACATTAAAACCACGCAATATTTGGTTTGACGAGGCAGTACAGCGACTTAACGCCGATGAACGAGGACGCTTGCTCGGCGCCTTCAAAGGCGAAGATCGCCTGTTGATGGTTACCAAATCAGGTTTAATAAAAACACAAGTACCCGATTTATCCATGCACTTTCCCGAAGATTTATTGCTACTAGAAAAATGGGAACCTAAAAAACCACTTTCCGCGATTTACTACGACGGCAGTAAAAACATATATTTTGGCAAGCGGTTTTATATTGAGTCGCCCGACAAAGAAGAAATTTTTGTAAAAGAAGGTTCTAAGGTTGAGTTATCTTGGTTTTCTTCAGATTGGCGACCCGTTTGCGCTTTGCATTTTATGAAACCGAGAAATGCGAACGAAAAACCACCACAAGAAGTAATTTTTGAGGATTTTATTGCACCAAAAGGCATCAAGGCTATGGGTAATCAACTAGCAACTGAAAAGCTAAAGCGTATCGAAAGCAAGGAACCGCTTCCTTATGAGCCAGAACCAGAACTACCTGCCAATGAAATTGAAACAGAAGTAGAAGAAGTTAGTCCTGAAAGAAACGATAATGAAGGGCAGATAAGTCTAGAACTTTAGTGCTGCTTCTTTTTCCGAAAGCGGATATTTAAAAATTCAACCAAAAGCGAAAAGCTGATCGCAAAATAAAGATATCCTTTTGGTATGGAGCCAATGCTTTGTCCCCATACTTTAAGCTGCGCCAAATGTGCTCCTTCTGCAAGCAACATAAAACCGATTAAAATCAAAAAAGAAAGTGCCAAAATCTGTAAAGATGGATGCTTGTGCACGAAACGGGTAACGGGATGAGCAAACCACATCATCGCCACAATAGAAATAACTACAGCGATGACCATAATCCATAGGGCACCCTCGATTCCACTTGTCATGCCTACCGCAGTTAAAATGGAATCGACAGAGAAAACAGCATCAATTAGAATGATTTGCACCAATATGCGCAGCATGGTGTTTGCCACCTTACTGTTTATTTTATTTGTTCGCTCTTCTTCATAATTAATTTTTTCATGGATTTCTTTGGTGCTTTTGTACAACAAAAATAAACCACCAGCAAACAACACCAGCGACTGTCCGTTTAGCGCAACACTTAAACGTTCGCCATCAATAGAAAGTATGCTTTCTTTCATGGCAATCACGCCACTAATGGCAAACAACAAGGCAATGCGCAAAAACAAAGCGAGCAGAAGCCCAATATTGGTGGCACGCGCACGTTTTTCTTCGGGGAGTTTCCCCACAACAATAGAAATAAACACGATATTGTCTATTCCGAGAATAACCTCAAGAAAGCTTAGGGTAATTAAAGCGGATATAGCCTCTGGGGCAAAGAGAAATTCCATCAATCACTAATTTTTGTAACGCTTCCACGTTGTTTGTTTTTGCTATCACCTACCAGATTGTACTCAAAAGTATAGCTGTTTTCTTTTGTAGTCAAAATTTTCATGTGTACCGCCTTTGAATCTTGAAAAGAA
>JAURDG010000002.1 GCA_030828025.1 Flavobacteriaceae bacterium
GTATCTACCCAACACTTGTCGGAAATTATATAATGGTAACTGGTCTAAAACAAAAAAGTGTTTATTCCATATATGATATTACGGGAGCGATTGTTGGTAATGCAGATATTTTAGAAACAGGTGTTATTAATACAGTGTATCTCCCAAGTGGATTTTACTTTCTCTGCATTAATGACAAGAATATATTTAAGTTTATAAAAAAGTAATTCAGCCAAAATAAACTTGTGCTGAACCAAGTCGATTACGTCACTTACCTTACCGTATTTTGCTTTGGCACATTTTAGTTTTTAATTTACGCAATGCTAATTTTAGCCACCTATTTATTAGGTTGGTATCCTTATTTATTAGGCTTAATGCTGAATATACATTTGTATCACCTGTTATTTTGGTTCCTGAATAATGGTAAATTCCATGTGGAGTGTCCATCATGTTATTAGGATGTGAATCTAAAAGAAGCATTGGAAATAGTCTAACTATTTAAACCAATAATATTTTGAAACATTTTCAAGCTCTGTTTCGAAAATAGCTCAATGGGGTGTACTAAAGCCCGCATTTGCGGGTTTTTTGTTTTAAAAAGATTCTAAATGTTTGTTTGCATAAGCCTAAATATTTATGAATATAGAATATACATGTTATTAGGCAAACAAAAATTTGATTGTCAAAATCAAATGGACATACAAAAGATGAATTAACACTTGTGAATTTTTTCCTCTATTCTAATTAACCATAAAGGCATTATCAATTATTTTATTTTCGAATTTTACACGTGTTTTATGAGTACTTTTTAAATTTAGAAAGAACTTATTAATAAGTACATAAAGTTTTATTAAAAAAAAACGAATAACTCGAAAACACCCTCCTTTTAATTGAAACTAGGTGCTTTAGCATCTATTTTTTAATTTATGGGTTAATGTTGTTTTATATAATTTAGTTAGCATGAAGTATTTATATTGTTTACTTCTATTTTCCATAATGCATAGTTATGGTCAAGACTTGACCAAGTATGTAGATACAAGAATTGGCTCACAAGATAACGGTTTAGAAAGTGGATATACCTTTACAGGAGCTACATATCCATTTGGGATGATTCAATTTACTCCTAGCTTTTTTTCACCAGACAGAGGCTTTGTAGTAACTCAATTGAGTGGGGCAGGGTGTTCAAACATGGGAAATTTTCCTGTTGTACCCATTGCTGGAGAACCTCTTATTTCGCCAAATAACATGAGCGATTCCAATACGATAAAGTCTATTGATGCACATGAGGCTGGTTTATTATCTGCTACCGTTAATAACAACATTCGCGTAAATTTAACAGCATCTAAGCGAGCAGGTTTTGCAACATTTATTTTTAATAAGGATGTACAAAAAGGCACAATTGCTATTGGGTCTGGTGTCAATTCAACATTTGTTTCAGATGCCCATGTAAAGGTAACTTCTGCGCGTACTTGTGAGGGATATGCTAGAGGTGGAGAATTTTGTGGAACAGAAACAGACTACACTATATATTTTGCCGCAGAGTTTGACAAACCTTCAGTTGATCATAGCGTTTGGAGTAATGCAGATTTGATAAAATCTAATGAAATTCATGGACCAAACTCTGGAGCCCTGTTTGTTTTTGACACAACCAATGATAAAGAAGTCAATTATCGAATTTCGATTTCTTTTGTTTCTGTAGAAAACGCAAAAGGAAATTTACAATCAGAAAATCTTGATTTTTCTTTTGAAACATATAGGTCATTTAACAAAGCCGAATGGAATAAACTTTTAAATATAATCAAGGTAAAATCTGACAATCACGACCGATTAACTCAATTTTACTCAAGTTATTACAGGACGCTCATTCACCCTAATATCGTTAGTGATGCCAATGGCGAGTATATGGGTGCCGATTATAAAGTTCACAAATCACTTACTGGAAGAGAACAATACAGCTCATACAGCGCTTGGGATACCTACAGAACACAAGCACAGCTTTTGGCATGGCTTTTTCCAAAAAGGAGTAGTGATATGATGCAGTCATTGGTTGATTTTGCTGATCAGGCAGGTGGATACGGCAGATGGATTTTGGCCAATATAGAAACGGGAATTATGCAGGGCGACCCAACTTCTATTATAATTGCAAACTCGTATGCTT
Source organism: Flavobacteriaceae bacterium (assembly GCA_030828025.1). Lineage (GTDB taxonomy): Bacteria > Bacteroidota > Bacteroidia > Flavobacteriales > Flavobacteriaceae > UBA7446. Next base: position 2,135 of record JAURDG010000002.1, read on the forward strand.
TTGGCGCTAAAGACTTCGATCTTGAAAAAGCCTATTTTCATATGAAAAGAGGTGCTACTATACCTAAGTTAAAAGCGCAGAATCAAGAGATCAGACCTTTTTTACAAGAATACATTAGTTATGGACATACCTATGCATCTATGCTTTTAGAGTACACCTCTGCCGACTTTGCGATTGGCCAATTTGCACAAAACGCGCTAAGACTAAGTGAAGATTCCCGCTTCTTCTTTGAACGATCCAAAAGCTGGAAAAACATCTATAATCCAGAAACAACCTGGCTTAACTCAAGGAATCCCGATGGCACTTGGAAAAGCATGACTTCTGATTGGCGAGAAGGAACATATAAAAATTATTTTTGGATGATTCCTTATGATTTAGAAACCTTGATTGACACCATGGGCGGACAAAAACTAGCTGAAGACAGGCTTGATGTGCTATTTGAACGGCTAGACGCAAAATATGATGATGATTGGTTTGCGAGTGGAAATGAGCCTGACTTTCATGTACCATGGGTATATAACTGGACTAAGTCTCCAGAAAAAACATCCTTAACAATTAAACGAATACAAGACGAAATCTATGACGCATCTATAACTGGACTTCCTGGAAATGACGACCTTGGAACGATGGGCGCATGGTATGTTTTTTCCTCTATGGGTTTATATCCGGTAATCCCAGGTATTTCAGGATTTTCATTAAACTTACCACAATTTGAACAGGTAACGATTCAATTGCCTAATAGCGAATTAATCATAAAAAAAGGGAACAGCCAACTAAACACGATTAGGTCTGTTTTGGTAAATGGAAGCCAACACAACAGTACTTGGCTCGATTTAGAAAAATTAAAAAACGGTGGTGTTATCCATCACAACAACATTGATTCTTCAAAGAAATGGAAAATAACCAGCCAACCTCCACAGTTCTGATTCATAGATCAAATCATTATTTCTGTACACTATTTTTTTTATTTTTATTAAGCACGAGTGTATATGCTCAACAATCAATGGATTATGTACGTTATGTAAATCCGTTAATTGGTTCTGATTCCTCACACGCATTATCCAACGGCAATACCTATCCTGCCATAGCTGTGCCTTTTGGCATGAATTTTTGGACTCCTCAAACAGGTAAAATGGGTGACGGTTGGATTTATACCCATAAGAATCAAGGATTAGTTGGTTTTAGACAGACCCATCAACCAAGCCCATGGATTAATGACTATGGCGCATTTTCGCTTATGCCCATGACTGGAGAATTAAAGCTTTTGGAGCATGACAGGCAAACCCCTTTTGAAAATACTGTTGTGAAGCCATATTACTATGAAACACTGCTAACGGATACCAAAATTAAAGTAGCGTTAGCGCCAACTAGTAGTGTAGGCCATTTTAGATTTACCTTTCCAAAAAACCAAACAGTACATATTGTTGTAGATGCTTTTTTTAAGGGCTCGTCTGTAAAAATCGATTCCTCTTCCAACAGAATATACGGAGTTTCTAAAAATAGCTCAGGCGGAACTCCAGAAAATTTTGCAAATTATTTTGTGATTGAATTTGACACTCCATTTGATGTGGCAGGGACTTGGAATGGGGCTGGAGAAAAATTTAACGAAACATCTTTGTCCGGTAGTCACGTAGGTGCTTATGTCAGTTTCAATACAGCTAACAACTCGATCATAGAAGCCAAAGTAACCTCTTCTTTTATAAGCCATGCGCAAGCCCTAATAAATTTGAACAGAGAACTTGAACAGGCGCAATCTTTTAGTGATACAAAAGAGAAAGCAAAAGAAGCATGGAACAATGAGCTATCCAAAATTCATATTGAATCCCCAAATAAAAATGATAGCCAGTACACTGTTTTTGAGGATAATCTGATAAAGTTTTACTCTAGCTTTTATAGGTCGTTATTGTTCCCTCGTGCGTTCCATGAATATAATGAACAAGGAAAAAAAATACATTATAGCCCTTATGATGGAAAGATTTACGATGGGCCTTTATACACCGATAATGGCTTTTGGGATACATTTAGAGCCGTATTTCCTTTTTACAATTTGCTTTATCCCGAAAAGATGGATGACATTATTCAGGGGATTATGGTCAATCCATACAAAGAAAGTGGATGGCTTCCAGAATGGTCAAGTCCAGGTCATCGCGATTGCATGATAGGCTCCAACTCGGCATCAATTATTGCAGAAGCTTATTTGAAAGGTGCTAGAAACTTTGATGTTCAAACGGCTTATCAAGCCATACTAAACAGTTCCAAAAATGAAGGACCGCTAAGTTCTGTTGGAAGAAAAGGGGCAAAAGAATATAATACGTTGGGATACATCCCATTTGATATTTCCATCAACGAAAGTGTTGCTAGAACGCTCGAGTATGCCTACAACGATTTTTGTATCATGAAACTTGCCGAAGAACTTGATAGGCCCAAAGATGAAATAGAGTTGTTTAAAAACAGAGCACTGAACTATCAATATGTTTTTGATAAGTCAGTGAATTTTATGAGAGGTAAATCAAGTCAAGGTGAATTTGAAGACCCGTTTAATCCATTCAAATGGGGAGGTGTTTTTACAGAAGGTAGCGCATGGCACTACACATGGTCTGTATTACATGATTTTGAAGGCTTGATTAACCTAATGGGTGGACGCCAATCATTCGACGAAAAAATGGATGCTATTTTTTCTACACCTCCTACTTCTGACCATAGTTATTACGGCTTTAAAATTCACGAAATTCTAGAAATGGAACTTATTGAAATGGGGCAATACGCTCATGGAAATCAACCCATTCAGCATGTGTTATATCTCTATAACTATATCAATAAACCTTGGAAAACACAAGAGAAGGTACGCTATGTTATGGACAACCTGTATGGGTCAGGACCTGATGGGTATTGTGGCGATGAAGATAATGGACAAACTTCCGCATGGTTTTTATTCTCGGCATTAGGCTTTTATCCCGTGGCACCAATAACGGGCGAATATATCATTGGGAGCCCATTGTTTGAAGACGTAACCGTTAAGTTGAGTAATGGAAACAGCATCAGGATTCAAGCGAATGGAAATTCTAAAGAGCGTATTTATGTTCAAGATATAAGGGTGAATGGAAAAAAGTACGATAAGAACTGGTTTGATCACGATGATTTAATGAACGGCGGTAACATAGACTTTAGGATGTCTAAATCGCCCAATTTTAATAGAGGAACCGATGAAAACCTAACGCCATATTCAATGTCGAAACCTGCTACAAAATAGTTACATCAAAAAAACACCTATAATTCTTTAATAATCGTTACAAATGAATCGAATTACAACAATTTCAATAACTGTTGCCTTAGCTGGTTTTTTATTTGGCTTTGACACTGTTGTCATTTCAGGGGCTGATGAGCAATTGCAAGCATTATGGAAAACTACGGATTTTTTTCACGGCACATTCATAATGTCTATGGCTTTATGGGGCACTGTTTTGGGAGCCATATTTGCAAACTATCCTTGCGATAAGTTTGGACGCAAGAATACATTAATCTGGATAGGAATATTGTATTTTGTTTCAGCTGTAGGATCAGGGCTGGCTGTTGACCCCTATATGTTTTCGTTTTTTCGTTTTATTGGGGGCTTAGGTGTAGGTGCTTCAACCGTTGCCGCACCCACGTATGTTTCAGAAATTGCACCAAGTCATCAACGCGGTAGATTAGTGGCGTTGTATCAATTTAATATTGTTTTAGGTATTTTGATGGCTTTTATTTCCAACTTTTTGTTGAATGATGTGGGAGCGCAACCTTGGCGGTGGATGGTCGGCATTGAGGCACTACCGGCACTTATCTACACCATTCTAGTTGTTGGTGTTCCTAATTCACCCCGTTGGCTGTTAAGCAAACGTGGCGACATAGCTGGCGCTCGTGGCGTGTATTTGGAGTTGCACGGCAAAGACTTTGATCCTTCTCTTTTAGACGCACAACAAAACGAAACAACAGGGACTTCACGGTTTTTTTCTAAGGCCTATAAGTTCCCTATTCTATTGGCATTTTTAATCGCTTTTTTCAATCAACTTTCGGGCATTAATGCGTTTTTGTATTATGCTCCTCGCATATTCAAATCGGCCGGATTAGATCAGAGTGCTTCTTTGCTTTCTAGTATAGGTATTGGTGTTACAAACCTTCTATTTACAATTTTAGGTGTTTATCTAATTGATCGCCTTGGAAGAAAAACGTTAATGTACTTTGGGTCTGTTGGCTACATTGTTTCGCTAACTATGGTTGGTTTGGCATTTTTATTTTCTTGGCAAGGAATTATTGTTCCCGTTTTCTTGTTTCTTTTTATTGCATCCCATGCCATAGGTCAAGGTGCTGTTATTTGGGTGTTTATTTCTGAGATTTTCCCCACAAGTTTACGTGCTAAAGGGCAATCGTTTGGTAGTTCTACGCATTGGGTTCTTGCGGCACTAATCACCCTTTTTATGCCGGTTGCATTGGGCAGTTTGGCTAATCCAGGGTATGTGTTTTTGTTTTTTGCAATTATGATGGTATTCCAACTGCTGTTTGTCGCCTTAATGATGCCAGAAACCAAGGGTGTATCTCTTGAAAAGCTTCAAGAGCTTTTGCGTAGATAACAGCAAAACAACTCATTTAAGCGGTCTTTGCAATTAAGGTTGTTTTTGCTTATGATCGGAATTAGTTAAAATAACATCATATTTTTCACTAAAAATTAAATATTTCCCTCATTTTTTGAGTACTTTTTAATTAAAATAGGAACATATTAGTAAACTGGGAAAGTTTTTATATGGATTTTAACAAAAATTTAGTGGAGCTACTGTTCTGGAAGGATATTATTTCTGGAGATGAAGCTGCATTTTCTTCCATATTCAAATCGTATTATAAACCTTTATTCAATTTTGGTAAACTCTATACATCTGACAAGTCTATAATTAACGACTCAATCCAAGACTTGTTTATGGATTTTTGGGAAAAAAGAAAAAACTTGAACCCAGACGTGGATGTTAAATCCTACATATTTGGCGGTTTTAGAAATAAGCTTTTTAAAAAAATCAATCAAAGATCTTTCATTAAACAATTTGGAGATGATAATGTTAAAGTAGGTTTTGAATTGTCTTACGAAGACATCGAGATAGAAAAAGAGTCAGATAAGTTAAAAGTTTTAAAACTGAACAAAATTTTAAATCAACTACCGCCAAAACAAAAAGAAGTGATTTATCTAAAGTTTTTTAAAGGTTTAGATAACGAACAAATTGCTGAAGTACTAAAAATAAATTACCAATCGGTAAAAAACCATGTCTATCGATCAATCTTAGTGTTAAGAGAAAAATCGAAAAAAGAAGACCATAAAAATTAAAATGAAGAAAGAAAAAACAATTGTGAACATTGAAGATTTAATCCAAAATGAATCTTTTAGAAATTGGATTCTCAATAATGAATACAATACTTATTGGGAAGACTTTGCTATTGATTCTGCCAAAAATGCGCATTTGGTTGAACGTGCGAAAACGTTCTTTCTAACTTTCAATGCTTTTGAAGAAAAATTTTCTGACTTTGAAGTAGAAGAACAACTATATAGCTTAAAGTCAAAACTGGACGTTGATTTTCATAAAAAGCGCCGAAGCTCTTTTAGACTTGTTTTAGCAACTTTAGCGATTGTTCTTATTTCAGGAAGTTTTTTCTTTAACAAATTTTATCCCGCAGACAATACCAGTAATTATAATACGTCCCCAGCTGAAGGGCTAATCGAACAAATTAACAATAGTAATACGCCAAAACTCATAACGCTTTCTGACGGTAGCTCTGTACTGTTACAGCCCAAAAGTAAACTTTCTTATTCGAACGAATTTGATATTGTTAAAAGAGAGGTTTTTTTAGAAGGTGAAGCTTTTTTTGAAGTTAGTAAAAATCAATACAAACCCTTTTTTGTTTACTCTAACGAAGTTGTAACGCATGTCTATGGGACAAGTTTTCGTGTGATCGCTTTTGATGAATTAGATGAGGTCAAAGTGATCGTAAAGACTGGAAAAGTTAAGCTTAGAAAATCAAATATTATTGATAAGTATGATCTAAACGAAATAACACTTTTGCCAAATCAAGCAGCACGCTTTGATCGAAATGAAAAATTGTTTGATAAGGTTATACAAATTGAGGAAGACAAACAGATGGAATCTGATCTAACCAAAATAGATAAGCTAAACTTTGTGTTTGTTGATACACCGATTACCCAAATTTTTTCAACGATTGAGGATCTTTATCATTTAAGGATTGAGTTTACTCAAGACAACCTCGAAAACTGCTTTGTTACCACATCTTTATCAGATGTTCCGCTTCCAGAAAAGTTGAAAATTTTGTGCTTCAGTATTGGTGACAATACTACCTACGAACTGGTTGGAAATAAAATAATCATCAATTCTGATGGCTGTAAGTAAACGTAATTTTTAGATAATTCAATAACAATTAAACCAATATAATATGAAACACGTTAATAAATGGACAGCTTCAAAAATATTTAAGCTTTCCTTTCTTTATATTTTCTTATTGTTTTCGTTTGCCAATAAGAGTTATTCGGCTCCCGTAAACAAACAGGGGGTATTGAATGAAAAAGTGACCGTTTCCTTTAACGGAGAAACCCTTGGTCAAGTAATCGATATACTTTCCAAAGAATTTAAGGTAAAATTCACCTACAATTCTCGGGACTTAGATTTTGACCAAAAAGTGTTTTTTGAAGCCGATAAAAAATCGGTTAATTATGTTCTGACACATATTTTTGAACCATTAGGCATTTCATTCCTTCAAATAAATGATCAGATAGCTTTACAAAAAGCAACGGAAATCATAAGCGCAAAGGAAGTTAGTGAATTGGATAAAGTAGGTCCAGTTACAACTGATGATGCCCAAAGCCCAATAAAAGGGGTGGTTTATGATGAAAATGGCAACCCTTTGCCAGGAGCTACCGTTATAGTGGTAGGTTCTACTTTGGGAACAACTACAGATTTCGATGGTGGATTTTCAATTTCAGCCAACGAATCAGATCAGTTGCAATTTTCCTACATTGGTTATCAAAGTCAGGTAATTACTATTGAGAATCAAAATCAACTGACCATTACCTTACTTTCAGGAGCGAATGATTTAAGTGAGGTTGTTGTAACGGGGTACACGACTTCAAGTAAGCGAAACCTTACAGGGGCTATTTCAAAAGTTGATGCTGAAGTTTTATCATTATCAACTTCTACAAACTTATCTAAAGGCCTTCAGGGTGCCGTTTCTGGATTAGTTGTCAGACAAGGATCACCACAACCAGGATATGACGACAACCCCATTTATATTAGGGGTACCGGAACATTTAACAATAGCGAAGCATTGGTGGTAATTGACGGAGTTCCTGATAGACAAGGCGGATTATCAAGGTTAAACCCTGAAGAAATTGAATCCATCAGTGTTATTAAAGATGCAACGGCTGCTGTTTATGGTTCTCGTTCTGCAAATGGTGTAATTGTTGTTACAACTAAAAAAGGTAAAGAAGGTGAAGTTGATATTAACTACTCAAGTGTATTTAGTTTTGACCAACCGGTTTTCTTGCCCAAAGGATTAAATTCATTGGAATGGGTTACATGGCACAAAGAGGCATTCGATTATATTGGCGGTTCTCCTGACCCCATTTACTCCAATGCTGGCTTGTTAGCATACCAAAACGGTAATGCAGATGGTTATGTTTTCCCAAATGGTAAGTCTTTATTTGATTTAGCCCTTGATAAAAATTATTGGGCACCAAGAAGTAAACATAATTTAACTTTTACTGGTGGAAGTGAAAGAACTAAATACTTTTTATCTGCCTCTATTTCAGATCAAGGGTCATCTATTAAAGATGACATCTCTAAGTTTAAGCAAGCCAACATTCGGATGAATATTGAGCAGAAGTTAACAGATTTTCTCACCTTATCTTCCAATATTATGGTTAGAAAAGAAGACAATGTTCTATGGCCTGGTGGAGACCCAAACTTTTGGAACACTCCGGAAAATACACCTAATGCTTTAGGAAGATTCCTAATAAATGTTTACCAAAAAGGTCCTTTAGCCCAAGTTTATTGGCCGAATGGTTCGTTAACAAACATAGGTGCATATTATGCTCAAATTAAAGGAGAAGGTGGACGTGTAAATACCTCTAACCTTTATTTCCAGTCTAATTTTGATGCCATTTTAAAAATACCTTCAATCGAGGGTTTGCAATTTAAAGCAACTGTTGCCCTAGACAATTCAAATAATTATATGAAGAAAGTAACCAAGCCAGTAGATGTATTTGCTTTATCTGCAGGTGGTACTAATGCATCAGATTTAATTCCACAGACATTAGGTAGTGATGTAACTTTAACACAATATAACACTAGCGGTTACAATAAATTATACCAAGGAATTTTATCATACGAAACTAAATTAGATAATCATGACTTTAATGTAATTCTTGGTTTGTCCAGAGAAGAATCTAACTACCAGAACTTTTGGGCCTACAGAAGCAATCTGATTTCTTACAACACTGACGTGTTGTCTCAAGGAGAGGTGGGGACTGAAGAAAATAACGGTGGTGAATTTGGTACTGCAAGGATGAATTATTTTGGAAATATAAGCTATAGTTATAAGAACAAATACTTCCTTCAACTTCTGACCAGATACGATGGATCATACCTTTTCCCAGCCAATTCAAGATATGGCTTTTTCCCAGGATTTTCCGTCGGATGGGTGATGTCTGATGAGGCATTTATGGAAAACGCTCCATTTAGCTTTCTGAAATTGAGAGCAAGTTATGGAGAACTTGGTAACGATAATGTTCCTGCTAATCAATTTTCTTCTTCATTTACCACTGGTGCTTGGATTCTTGGCGATGATAGAAATGACCCAACATCTGTTTATACTTCTCAAACGCTAAACGAATCTAGAATTGGTAATCCAAATATCACATGGGAGGTCGCCAAGAACATCGACATTGGTATTGAAGGGACACTTTTTAACAATCGTTTAAGTTTTGAAATAGATTATTATAAAAGTGATCGAAATAATATTTTAACACAACCTTATGGATCTATTGCTGATATTACTGGTATTACTCCTCCTTATCAAAACATTGGAAAAACAACCAATAAAGGTTGGGAATATACATTGGGATATAAAACAAAGGTAGGTGAACTAGACATAAATACTACGGCGTTTATTTCAACTAATGATAACACCTTGATTTTTGCTGATGAGCCTGAAGGATTAGACCCCGATGTCTCCAGAGAAGGCAAGAGGATTGGTGCGTGGAAATATTGGGATGTTATTGGGGTATTCCAAAATCAAGCCCAAATTGACGCAAATCAAGTTGATTATACTAATGTTGGTATTGGTAGTTTAAAGCCTGGAGATTTGATGATTAATGACGTAAATGGTGATGGAGTTATTAACTCTTATGATTATAAGTTTACTGACGGAAGTGTTATTCCTAAATTGACAACTTCTTTGAATCTTCAAATGAATTATAAGAATTTTGACTTTACAGCAAGGCTGTATGGAACCTTTGGGGGTTTTATCGATCAAGTTCATGGAAATGGGGTTTTCTTATCTAAACATGTATATGATAACAGATGGACTCAAGAAGGGGACCAATCTGAATTTGGAAGGGCATTAAATTATCTTTCAAATCCTTATACAGGACTCATGATTGCAAAAACAGATCATATAAAACTACAATATCTCGAATTAGGATACAATGTAGATTCAGATACTCTTAAAAAGATATTTGGAATCAACGTGATTGATAATTTAAGACTTTTTGTGAATGGAAATGACCTATTCTACAAAACTTTCGATGACAAGCTTTGGTCACATCCAGAATCATTTACTGGAGACATTGACAACGGTTATGGGGTTCTTGTGCAGGTCCCCCCTGCTGAAACTTTAAACCAGAAAGGCACTCTATCTTTTGCAAACAGGTCTTTATCATTTGGAGTAAATCTTAATTTTTAACATTATGAAAAAATATATTTATATACTTTTAACTATCGCCATATTATCTTGTGATGACGATTTTGTTGATATTAATCCAAAAACAGAGCTTACATCTGATGTCGTGTTTGATGACCCCGCATTGGCAGAAAAAGCAGTTTTGGGTGCATACCGTGGACTATGGACCGTTGATGGGTTCGAGGATTTTAACACGTTTAACAATTCATGTCTTGTTGATGAAACAATTTTAAATGGAATTGTTTTTGACTGGCTTACTGTTTGGTGGGAAGGTGGAATATCCGCTGATTCTCCATGGGGTTGGCCAGGGGTGGAGGAATCTAGAAAAAAACTCCACAATTGGGAACATATGTACGATTGGATTCGTCAAGCAAATTTGATGATTGAAGGGCTAACAGATTCTACAATAGATGAAACCCTAAAAAGCAAATTACTTGGTGAAGCATACTTTCTAAGAGCTATTTATCATTATTATGTATGGGTTCATTTTGGGGGGGCTTCATTGGTTGATAAAACCTTAACCGCAGAAGACGATCTCACAAATTATAGCAGAAGTTCATTTGCACAAACGGTGGAATTTATTGTTTCTGATTTGGACACTGCTTTTGATTATCTTGATGGTAAATCTTTGGAAAGAGGTAGAACCAATGCTTCTGCGGCTTTGGCATTAAAATCTAGAGTTTTGACTTATGCAGCAAGTGATTTGTATGAGCCATCTAAAAACAACAAAGCCCTTCATGCGAGTTACGAGCATAAGGAGCTCATTATGTACCATGGAGATAATATCCCAGAAGTTGCAAATACACAACAAAAAAGATGGCAAAGAGCTCAGGCTGCCAGTTTAGAAGCAATAGATTATAATGGCAGTTATAATTATCATCTGTCTCACTCTAGCCCTCTAGATGCTGAAGAAGCATACAATGTGTATAATGATTTGTATAGTGCGGGCTCGATGCAAGAAGCTATGTTTGAGAAAGTAATTAATAAATTCTATGATACTGATCCCTTAGGTTGGGATGCCATTACTAGCAATTGGTTTTATGGGCCTGCCGGCTATGGATATTATGGAACTTCTGGTATTTCTGCTAATGCACCCTATAATGAGTTTGCAGATGATTTTCAGTATGCTGAAGACACGAATGGAGATGGGGTCATTGATGTAGCTGAGGACTTTAGTTGGACTGATGTCACTCATATTACTAGACCTTTTATAAACAGAGATCCTAGAATGGAAGCTACCATTGGTATCGAGGGCGGTAGATGGTTAGGTGCCCGCTATTGGGACTGGCAAGTTGGCGCAAATCCTTATTTTAGAGCTGTTGACAACTCTTCAGATGGGAGAATGCAATTCGGCGAATACGAAGTACCTGCTAATGGTGACTTTTCTGCAGAAGTTACTCCTGGATTGGATGCCTATGTTGATAATGGAAATGTTATAAATCAAGGAGGGTATAGTCATAAAAAACACCTAAGTCACACACCTAACCCTACGGGTTCATTTCAAACCTGGTGGACATCTACACCTCAAGTAATCCTTAGACATACGGAAACGCTATTGAATTATGCAGAGGCATCTATAGCACTTGGGCAAGAAGCTACAGCAAAGCAATATTTGAATCTTATTAGATTTAGAGCAGGTATGCCTGCCTTGACTGAAACGGGGTCTAATCTTTTAGCTAGATATAGAAATGAAAGAAGATTAGAGTTGAGTTTTGAAGGACACAGACTTTATGATGTTAGACGTTGGGGTACTGGACCTAAGTTATCAGCGACTGCTGTAAGGATTCATGGAAAATTAAAGCCTGGTGTTACCCCTTTTGATTTTTATTCTGGGTATGACGAATCAAAATACGATTACGAGTACACAGTAGAGGATATAGATTTTTACAATACTAGAGTATGGCCAGAAAAATACTTTTTCCGTCCCATCAGCACCGCTGTTTTACAAAAGCACTCTGGTTTAGTTCAGAATCCTGGGTATTAATAATATTTTGTTTTTTTCACATATTTGTTTTACTTAAAACAAATAGTACTTGTTAATTTTGGTTAATTAATCTTATAAAAGCCTGTTTTAGACAGGCTTTTATTTTATAAAAGTTATCTTATGAGTAAATTATTTTTTACCCTGATATGTTTCATACTTTCATTTAGCACAAACACTTATGCTATTGATAACCTTTCCCTCCCGAGTTTGTTTTCGGATAATATGGTTTTGCAGCGCAATGCACAATTGCAGTTTTGGGGAAAGGCAGCCCCTTCTTCCAAGGTTTCTATTCAGACTCCATGGGAATTATACAGCGGATTTTCTGACGAAATAGGAACTTGGAATATCCAGATAACAACACCAGGTAAGCGTGAGCCTTTTGCTATTGAGGTGTGTAATCAAAATGATTGTAAAATACTGAACAATGTGGTACTCGGAGAGGTGTGGCTTGCCTCTGGACAAAGCAATATGGAAATGCCATTAAAAGGATGGCTTCCTAATGACCCTCTTCTCAATTCTGAAGAAGAAATCCAAAATGCCCATAAATATCCTGTTCGGGTTTTTACCGTAAAACGCACTGTCAGCACCCAACCACAAGATGACCTTGACGGCAAATGGGAGCTGGGCACCCCAGAACAGGCAGCTTATTTTAGTGCAACGGCGTTTTTTTTCGCTCGTGAATTGAGCTTAACTCTTGATGTACCCGTGGGCATCATACACAGCAGTTGGGGTGGAACTCCTGTACAGTCCTGGATTGGTGAAGACGGCTTAAGGGTAACAGGATTTTACAATGAAGTACTTGATCAGCTTCCAGAATTTCAAAGACATGTAAACAACTTTGAGCAATGGCTTAAGGGGTTGGTATCATTTCCATCACCGTTTAAATCATTGCCCTATGAGTGGACAGATCGAGCAAAAGCAAGTTGGCGTATGCTTCCATACGAAGACCTTGAGTTTAAAGAGATAGTATATGATGACAACGCATGGTCAACGGTTGCGTTGCCGGGTGATTACGTTCCTGATTTTCCAAACGATACAACCTCTGATTATGATGGTATAGTATGGCTTCGAAAGACTTTTTTTATTGATGACCCATCAGTGGACTATCAACTACACTTGGGGTTGGTTGACGACATGGAGTTCACCTATATTAACGGCGTTTTGGTTGGCTCGACAATGGGACCCGATAGCTTTACACCAAAAAGCTATGCGATACCAAAAGGTATTTTGAAGAAAGGTAAAAATCTTATTGCCATACGTGCCATTGACACCGGAGGCGTGTCTTCAATGTTGGCACCACTTGTTTTAAAGAGCCAAGGTAAAGAGATCTCACTTTCAGGGAATTGGAAAGCACTTCCAACGGCAGAATTGTACGCCAATGATTTTCACAGATTTGATGCGGCAGATTCTCAAGTTGCCAATCGTCCTAAAATAAACAAACTGACCAGTTGGACGCCTACGGCGTTGTACAATTCGATGATCAATCCACTTATTAACTACAAAATTAAAGGTGCGATTTGGTATCAGGGCGAGTCAAATGTTGGTAATCACGATGAGTATGAGACGGTATTTAAGGCGATGATAGGTCATTGGCGTTCTAAGTGGGGTTATGATTTTCCATTTTACTTCGCGCAAATTGCACCTTTTGATTATAACAACAACCTATCGCCTGCTTTGCGCAATGCGCAATTGCATGTAAGTGCGCTACATAATACAGCAATGGCAGTAACTTTAGATATAGGAAATCCCAAAAACATTCATCCTGCCAACAAACAAGCGGTTGGGCGAAGACTGGCTAATTTGGCGTTTGAAAACACCTATGGTATTTTTGGAAAATATGAAGCTTCCAAGCCGTTGTCTATAGCCCGACAGCAAGATGTATTGGTAATAAGTTTTGATTGTGTGCAAGGAGGTATTTCGTACAATTTGGATAAGAAAAGTGAATTGGAGATCTCAGCGGACAACGAAAATTTTTACCCCGCTGATGTACGTGTAGAGGGATGTTCGGTTCATGTGTCTTCTTCTGAAGTTCAAAACCCAAAATATGTTCGTCATGCGTGGAGTGATGTTGCCACAGGAGCTATTTTTAACAGTTTAAATACTCCCATATCCACATTTTATTTGATGGTCGATTAAGACAGCTGCATAAAAGTGTATTGACTTCTAAATTTTTAAAATCTTGAACGTTTGTTTCAAAGAGCTCCATTAGAAACACAAAAGCCCGCAATAATTTGCGGGCTTTTTTTACACAACACATTGAAATTAAGTGCGTTGCTTATATATTTCTTTTCCTAAACTTACTGTAAATCTTCAGCTGTCCTTTAAACTATTTAGGTTACCTTTGCCACCTCTTATGACAGATTTTTCATCTTTGGGTATAACGCCCAAACTTCTAGAGGCTATTCAGTCTTTAGGATTTCAATCCCCAACCGAAGTTCAGCAAAAAACAATACCTGTTTTGTTAGAAAAACAAACGGATATCGTTGCGTTGGCACAGACTGGAACAGGGAAAACAGCGGCATTTGGCCTGCCCATGCTTCAACAAATAAACACTAACAGCAAGAAAACGCAAGCACTTGTTATTGCCCCAACTCGCGAGTTGTGTGTGCAAATAAGCAAAGAGCTTGTAAAGTATGCATCGTCTATTTCAGGGCTAAAAATTGTACCGGTATATGGGGGCGCAAGCATCCAAGAGCAAGCCAAAATGGTTAAAAAGGGCGCTCAGGTATTGGTAGCTACGCCAGGGCGTATGCAAGATATGATTCGAAGGAAATATGTGGATATTTCTTCGATTAGCCTATGTGTTCTAGATGAGGCAGATGAAATGCTAAACATGGGATTTAAAGAAGATATTACCAATATACTTTCGCATACTCCTGATGGGAAGCAAACATGGTTGTTTTCTGCTACAATGCCTAATGAAGTAGCTAAAATTGCACAGGCATTTATGCATAATCCAGTTGAGATAACGGTTGGCACTAAAAATGCAGCATCGGCAAACATTAAACACGAGTATTACTTGGTCGCTGGGCGAGACCGTTATAACGCACTGAAGCGTCTTTCTGATAGTCAACCAGATATTTTCTCTATTGTATTTTGCCGCACCAAGCACGATACACAACGCGTGGCAGAAAAGCTTATTGAAGATGGATATAGCGCAGGTGCGCTCCATGGTGACCTGAGTCAAAACCAACGGGATTTGGTGATGAAAGCTTTTCGTGTAAAGCAAATTCGGATACTGGTGGCTACGGATGTTGCGGCTAGGGGAATCGATGTGAACGACATTACACATGTGATTCATTATCAGTTGCCCGATGAAATAGAAATCTATACTCACAGAAGTGGTAGAACGGGACGCGCAAGTAGTTTAGGCACATCAATGATTATTCTGACGAAAGGAGAATTAAAAAAAATCCAAACCCTTAAGCGTATCATAAATGCGGAAATAGTGGCACAAGAAGTTCCTGAGCCGAATGAAATACTCGCAAAGCAAATGCATCATTTTGCATCAAAAATTAAGGATACAAAAGTTAACGCTGAAATGGATGCCTATTTAACAGAGGCAAATACTTTGTTACAGGCTTTTTCAAAAGATGAACTTATAAAAAAGCTGATGTCTATTGAGTTTAACAGACTTAGTGCGTACTACAACAAGAAAACGAGTGGCATTTCAAAAATTACGGCTGATGATAAGCCAATACAGAAGAGTAAAGACGCCCGTTACAACATTAATATTGGGAGTAGAGATGATTATAATTGGAAAAATTTAAAAACATTTTTGGTTGACTTTTTGGGCTTAGAAACAGAAGACGTTTATCATGTTGATGTACTCGAAAACAATGCGTACTTCAACACGTCTATGGATAAAAAAGAACAAGTCTTGGCGGCGTTTGATAAATTTAAATTGGATGGACGCCTTATCCAAGTTCGAATGACAGATAAAAGAGGGCAGCACCTGCAAAATGAGAGTAGATTCACCCAAAAAAGACAAAAGAAGCGTCCAATAAAATCGAGAAGGAAAAAATAAAAAAAGCACAAATTTGTGTAGGCAACAAGACCACACTTAGCTTTCGTTTTTTTTTTTAAAATTCATACGTTAGGCTGCTCCACATCGATATCAATGGTACAATGCAAAAAACCATAGGGTTTTAGTACTTCTTTAGCGACCTGTTTAATTTCCATTACTTGCTCAAGGCTGGACGGTTTTAGCATTAGGTGGGTCGAAAACACATGATGCTCACCTTCTAACGACCAAACGTGCGTATTGGACACAGACCAAACCTTTTTGATGCCCAAAAGTTGTCGCTCAATTTGGGTCAAATCGATTTCTTTGGGCACGCCTTGCAAGAAGATAAATAGCGTTTCTTTTAGTCGTTTAAACACACCCCAAAGAATATAGGCAGCAATCAGCAGCGAAAGTGCCGGGTCTAAATACTCAATATCCTTAAACGATAAGACGACACCCACAATCAGCACCGCCACCCAACCCAAAACATCTTCTAGTAAGTGCCACGAAATAACTTTTTCGTTCAGCGATTTGCCACCACTCATTTTATACGCCGCATAGCCATTGACCACAACACCAACGATGGCAAAGGCAATCATGCCACTGGCGTTGGCATGCTCTGGCTCAATAAATCTGCCAACAGCTTCATATACCACAAATATCGATCCCAAAATAAGCACCACGCTATTGAGTAAGGCACCCAACAATGAAAAACGCGCATAGCCAAAAGAAAAATCCTTGTCGGCTTTTCGCTTCGATTTGCGGTCGAGGTACCAAGCCGTACCCAGCGAAAGGCTATCCCCCAAATCATGGATGGCATCCGAAATAATGGCTACACTATTGACATAATAACCCCCAATGAGCTCAAAAATCGTAAAGCCCAAATTGAGGAAAAATGCAATTTTTAGATTTTGACCAGAATCGTGATGGTGGTGATGGCTTCCCACTTCATGTACCCTATTCCTTCACAAACTTGAGTGCCGTAGGGCTGCCCTTGAGTTTTATAAAATACAAGCCCGTGCCCAAGCCGCTGATGTCTATTTGCTCGTTGTTGCTCACCTGTCCTGTGTGTACGGTGGCGCCCAGTATGTTGTGGATGCGGTAGGCTGATGTTTGGGTTAGGTTTGTTAGGCTAATGCTGTGGCTTGCGGGGTTGGGGTACAGCACCAACTGTGGCTGCTGCGCCGTGTTGCTGCCCAGCGTACCCACATCTGTTCTGTAAATTCTACGGCCTGTATTATAATCTACACGCCCCTCAAAGTATAGGGTACTGCCCTTAAACGCCATCGAAAATAAGTCAGAGGCAATTAGCCCAGTAACCACATTGGTTTTGGTCGAGGGCGGGTCTGGGTCAGTAACGGTTATTTTAAAAATCTCATACGTATCGTTGTCGGCAACGTATAAATCGGCACCATAAAACGCCAGTGAAGCGACGTTTATATTTGACAGTACGGTCTCTCGATTGGGTGCTCCCGTAAGGCTAATTTTTGAAATCCGTTGGTTGTAATCTTCCTCTATATATAACGCACCGTTATAAATGGCTAAACTGCTTGGTCCATCTAGGTCGGTGGTCAGCACGTCTTCTATGCTTAATGGAGAAGCTGCCAAGTTTACTTTGGTAATCTTATCCGCATCATGATTGGCAATGTAAAGCACATCGCCATCAAGGGCTAGATCGGTTGGACCTGTGCTTACTCCTGTTCCAATTACCGTTTCTAGTGGAGGCGAAGCGACTTCTGGGTCGAGCTTGTATAGGGTGTTTTCAGATGCTACCACAATGTAGAGCTCACCGCCATAAAGCACTTGGTCATTAAAAGTTATAGACGTTGGATGGGTATAAATAAGTGTTTCCCCAATGGGGGGCACTTCTGCCGTGTTTAGTTTATATATGTCCCTATAATGGGATGTAAAGTATAACGCATCTCCGTCAAACTCCAAGCCTGTTGCGCTGTCCGTTTTTTTACTGCTTACTAGGGTTAGGCTTTGTGCGTGTGCCGTAAGAGTAACAAGGGCACTCAGCAAAAGGGTGTGTAGTATTTTGTTCATTGTTTTGGGTTTAAGGTTAACTTATAGCGCACACGCACGGCATACGCCCAGCGTGTGTACGTGATGTTGGCAACCCCAAAAAGTGTGATGAAAAAAGTAGCTCGGCTAAGTTCTGTATCAACAAATTTGGGATTTGTTTGTTGCTAAGGTAGTAAAAAAACTGTTTACACCGCCTTGAGCACGTGTGTTACGATACCCCAAATAATCAAGTCATTATCTTCGGTTACTTGTATGGGCTGGTCGTGTTTGTTTTAGTTATTATTTTCTAATTCTCGGTGAAACATTTTAAAATAGTCTTTAAACATATATTTTCTATTCCTTTTATAACCGGTTAATTCAGATAATATTTTGAGCTCAATTAAGTCATTAATGAGTCTATTTGCAGTAGATGGCGAAATTTC
This sequence comes from Flavobacteriaceae bacterium, assembly GCA_030828025.1. Taxonomy (GTDB): domain Bacteria; phylum Bacteroidota; class Bacteroidia; order Flavobacteriales; family Flavobacteriaceae; genus UBA7446. The sequence goes on from JAURDG010000002.1 coordinate 20,556, forward strand.
TAAAAGTTCAGAAATTTGCTTTGCGTCTGTGATGGGTATTTGATATAATTGCTTAATCAAGGTCTGTGCTTTTTTCGCTTTACTTCCCAATTTCGGTAGGCGATTAGTTTCAATATCTGTTTTCAAGGCAATAATATCTTTAAATACTTGTATTGACTCTTTAGATGTTTCAATTACGCCAACCAAGAAGAATTTTATCCATTGCGTTAGATTACTAGTTAGGCGAACAGTCATCAAATTGTCGTAGTAATAGCCTTTGTTTTTTTCAAAAAAGTCAGATAAGTATAAGGATGGTTTTTTTAAAACATTGTTGCTTACTAAATAAAGGGTTATCAGTAATCTACCTACTCTACCATTGCCATCAAGGAATGGATGGATTGTTTCAAATTGGTAATGAATAATAGCTATTTTAATTAAATGTGGAACATGGTGTTCTTCTTCATTTATGAATTTCTCTAAATCACTCATCAATTCAATTACTTCGGAGTGGTGAGGAGGAATGAATATAGCATCTTTTAATGTTGCTCCAATCCAGTTTTGGCTGGTTCTAAATTCTCCAGGAATTTTGTTTTCTCCTCTAACCCCAGACAAAAGAATTTTATGTGTTTTTTTAATTAATCTATTAGAGATAGGTATTTTCTCTAACTCTTCGATTGATGTGTTAATCGCTTTTATATAGTTTTGGACTTCAGCCCAATCGTCTCTTTTCTCGGGATTAATATCTTCCTCTTTTACAAGAGCTTCCTCCATATTTGTTTTTGTACCTTCAATTCTACTTGAAGTAGTAGCTTCTTTAAGAATGTGCATTGTAATAAAGAAGTCAACATCGGGTATTATTTGAGAGAATGCATTCAACTCCCCAATTAGTCGATTTGCTTCTGCAAGTAACTTGTTTACTTCAGGAGTTGATACAATCCACTCATGATTGATTTTCTCAGGAGAAAATGATGTATATTCTATTTGTTTTATGTGTTTTCCTGCTGTGAAATTTTGCAAATCCATAATTTCTATTTTGCTACAAAACACAAATATAGATATTTATATTTTCAATAATGAGGAAAAACGAAAACAAACGCAGTTCGTTTTTTCATTTTAAGTCAGACTATGGGGTCAAATAATTAAAGCTAACCGTCTCGGCTATGAGCAGTGCCGACGTTAGGAGGCATTACCTATACTGGCGCATACCTACCTTGCTGTCAGGCAGGTCTGTGATGCATGACGAACTTAAAATAGGCACGCAGGCACACTAGTGGGTGTTTTCTTGACTAGTTTGGATTACACCGCCTTGAGCACGTGTGTTACGATACCCCAAATAATCAAGTCATTATCTTCGGTTACTTGTAGGGGTTTGTACTGTTCATTTTCGGGTATCAGCCATACGCAGTCTTTATCCACCTTGAGGCGCTTTACGGTAAACTCTCCGTCAATAAAACAAACGGCAATTTTGCCGTCTGTAGGTTCTAGGCTGCGGTCAATGACGAGCAAATCGCCGTCGTCCAAGCCCGCCCCAACCATAGACTGCCCCGCTACGCGCGCATAAAATGTAGCGGCTTTGTTTTTGACCACCACCTTGTCGAGGCTGATGCGCACTTCCTTAAAATCGTCTGCCGGCGAGGGAAAGCCCGCCGAAATGCCTTCTTCGGCAAGCCATACATCTGGTTTTTTGCTGGTGTCAGGACTGTAAAAGTGTAGGGTAGTGGCTCTTTTCATCGGACGGTAATGATGTCGTTAATATCGGTGGTGTAGCGTGGCGATAAATGCGCCTGCTTCATCTTAAAGGTTCGTGTGAGGTCTTGGTTGGCGAGTTTTATTTTGTGCGGTCCATACTTGCGGTGGAGCAAATCAATGTGTTGCATAAGTGCTTCGTGGCGTGGGTCTTCGGCACCAAACAAGGCGAGTTGTTGTGTTGCCTTTGGCACGATACCCGTAACCATCACGCCTGCCTTTTTGTATTCAATCCCCGACTTAAAAATATGCGTCAAGCCCTTTAGCGCATATTTGCTAATCGTCAGACTCGACTGCGAAGCAGTAGGCATAGCAACGAGCATGCCGTTGCGATACTGTGGCAAATTAGGCATAAACGGATTGCTGCGCACAAACACATATACGGCATGGCAACTGCTACCTTGCGCGCGTAATTTTTCGGCGCAAAGTGTGGCAAAGGTCGAGATGCGCTCGCGCAGTTCTTCGTATGAAGAAATATGGTGCTCAAAACTTCGTGTGGTAGCGATGGCTTTTTTGGATGCTGGTTCCAGTTCCATGGGAATAGTAGCGGTTCCTTCCAAATCTTTTTTGAGCCGCAAGCCTACTACGGTCATGTGCTTGCGCACCCAATCGTCGCTTAGTTGGGTAAAGTCATAAGCGGTTTGAACACCATTTAGCGCCAAACGTTTTGCATGCTTTCGCCCGATGCCCCATACGTCCGCTATGGGCAGCCATTTTAATGCTTTGATGCGTTTTTCGTCCGAATCAATCACATAAACGCCTTTGGTTCTGTCGGCAAATTTCTTCGCCACTCGGTTGGCGACTTTCGCCAGTCCTTTGCTTGGACCAAGTCCAATACTGACGGGCATGCCCGTCCATGTACGCACACGCTTACGCATTTGTTGCGCATAGGCTTCCATGTCGTAGTCCTGAAATCCATCGAAGTGCAAAAAGGCTTCGTCGATGCTATAGACTTCTACTTCGGGCGTAAACTGCCGAAGGACTTCCATTATACGTTGGCTCATGTCGCCATAAAGCGGGTAGTTAGACGAGAAAACCTGAACGTTGTGTTGCCGAAAAAAAGAAGCAAACTTGTGTGCTGGCGCACCCATGGGTAGCCCAAGTGCCTTTGCCTCGTCACTGCGCGCAATAACACAACCGTCATTATTGGACAAAATAGCAATGGGTTTGTCGGCTAATAAGGGTTGAAAAATGCGCTCACACGAAGCATAAAAGTTGTTACAATCGACTAAAGCAAACACATTCAAAACTACATTTTTTTACTATACAAAAAATCACTTTTTTTGAGAAAAACAATGTGCCAATAAACCCAAATACAGTACCTTTGTTTGGTACAAGTTACCTAGATGGACAAGTATTCGTTTCTCAATGCGGCCCACACGGCGCATTTTGCACAGCTCTACGACCAATACCTCATTAACCCAGATAGCGTTGAGCCTAGCTGGCGTGCTTTTTTTCAAGGCTTCGACTTTGGTGTAGAAAACGGTGGAACACACACCGACAGCGCAATCCCCGAAGAAGTACTCAAAGAATTTAGCGTTGTAAAGCTCATTGATGGCTATCGTGGTAGCGGGCACCTGTTTACCCGCACCAATCCTGTGCGTGAACGCCGCAAGTACAGCCCAACCTTAGCCATCGAAAACTTTGGGCTTTCGCACAACGACTTAGATACTGTTTTTTCGGCAGGCGAGATCATTGGCATTGGTCCAGCGACACTTACCGACATCATTGTACACCTCGAACGTATTTACTGCGAGTCGATAGGACTGGAATATATGTTTATACGCCATCCACAACGTGTGCAGTGGATTCAAAAATGGATTAACCGAAACGGCAACCACCCCAACTTTAGCCCCGACGAAAAAAAGCATATCCTCAAAAAACTTAATGAGGCGGTAACGTTCGAAAACTTTTTGCACACCAAATATGTCGGTCAAAAACGCTTTTCGCTCGAAGGTGGCGAATCGTTGATTCCTGCCTTAGATGCCCTGATAGAAGAAGCCGCCAAAGATGGCGTAGAAGAGTTTGTAGTAGGGATGGCACACCGAGGGCGTCTCAACACACTAACCAATATTTTCGGTAAGCCAGCACAAGATATTTTTAATGAATTTGACGGCAAAGATTACGAGGAAGAAGTCTTTGACGGCGATGTGAAATACCACCTTGGCTGGACATCAAAACGCGAAACCGACGGCGGATATCCCGTTAACATGAATATTGCGCCCAACCCATCACACTTAGAAGCCGTAAACGCTGTTGTTGAAGGTATTGCACGGGCTAAGCAAGAGCGTAATTTTAATGGTAACTCCAAAAAAGTATTGCCAATCCTTATTCATGGTGATGCGGCTATTGCCGCACAAGGCGTTGTTTATGAGGTGGTGCAAATGGCACAACTCGACGGCTACCGAACAGGCGGAACCGTACACATCGTGGTCAATAATCAAATTGGCTTTACGACCAACTACCTTGACGGTAGATCGAGTACTTATTGTACCGATGTGGCTAAGGTTACACTCTCGCCCGTCTTGCACGTTAACGCTGATGATGCCGAGGCCGTTGTGCATGCCATGCACTTCGCATTGGCGTATCGCAATCACTTTTCACGGGATGTCTTTATTGACCTATTGGGGTATAGAAAATATGGGCACAATGAAGGAGACGAGCCACGCTTTACCCAACCTAAACTTTACAAAGCCATAGCCAAGCATCCAAATCCAAGGGATATTTATGCGGCTAAGCTCTTATCGGAAGGTGTCATAACCAAGGCGGACATTGCCCAAATGGAATCGGAGTACAAACAAACACTTGAGCAAAGATTAGAAGATTCGCGTCTGGAAACCAATGTGATCATTACGCCATTTATGCAAGATGAATGGACTGGATTTGATCGTGCCAAACAAGACGATATGCTGGTTCCAGTGGACACCTCATGTGCGTTAGCCGACCTAGATGCGATTGCAACAACCCTGACCAATTTGCCCGACAAAAAGAAATTTTTGCGCAAAACCGTTCGCTTGATAGAAGATCGAAATGCCATGTATTTTGAACGCAATCAATTGGATTGGGCTATGGGCGAATTACTTGCCTACGGTTCAATTTTGCTTGAGGGTCACGATGTGCGTATTTCGGGGCAAGATGTAGAGCGCGGTACTTTTTCGCATCGCCACGCCGTGATGAAAATTGAGGACTCCGAAGAGGAAGTTATACTGCTCAATCAATTGGCTAACAAACAGGGTAACTTTAATATTTACAACTCGCTACTTTCCGAGTATGGTGTTATGGGTTACGATTACGGATACGCTATGGCTAGCCCCAATGCGTTAACCATTTGGGAGGCACAGTTTGGCGATTTTAGTAATGGAGCACAAATTATGATTGACCAGTATTTGTCTTCTGCCGAGGACAAATGGAAGTTACAAAATGGCCTTGTGCTGTTTTTACCACATGGTTATGAAGGACAAGGAGCGGAACACTCTTCTGCCCGAATGGAGCGATACCTCCAGCTTTGTGCTAAGGATAATATGTTTGTGGCTGATGTGACCACACCAGCTAACTTATTCCATATGTTGCGCCGTCAGTTGAAGTCGAGTTATCGTAAGCCACTTGTGGTCTTTACACCCAAGAGCTTGTTGCGTCATCCTAAAGCAGTATCTACTAAAGAAGAACTGGCAAACGGTCAGTTTATGCCGCTGATTGAGGATGCAACGGTCCAAGTAAAAGACGTAAAAACCTTGGTCTTTTGTACGGGTAAGTTTTATTATGATTTATTAGATGCTCGAGAAGAAAAAAAGCGACAAGACGTTGCCCTTGTGCGCCTAGAACAGTTATTTCCATTACCTCAAGATGAAATTAATGCCGTGTTGAATAAATACGCTGGTGCTGAGTTGGTTTGGGCACAAGAAGAACCGCGAAATATGGGTGCTTATGGGCATTTGCTTTTGCACTTGCCGCAAGCCCGTGATTTTCGGGTGGCCTCCAGACGCTTTTATGGAGCGCCTGCTGCAGGTAGCCAGACACGTTCCAAGCGTAGGCATCAAGAAATTATTGAATATGTATTCGATAAAACCAAAGATAACATGCGCTAGCGTATAAAAGTCTTATCCCCTATATTTTTACTTTGTTAAACCCATACTGAAAAGCAGCGGAATGGCAACTCCTGCATTTTCTGTAAAGATGTTTCCGTTTGAATAATGCATGATTTTTACATCAAAATTATATTGCCTTGAAGACCCAAAAAACATCCCAATACCCATAAAATCTTGATAGGTAAACGAAGTTCCTGTTTTGATATCATCTATAGTTGAGGCTGAGATATACGTAGGCCCGATTACGGAATAGTTGGTATAAAAATCAAAACCTTTAGTTCGGAGTAAGTAAAAACGAATATTGGGAAAAACTGAAACTGCCCAAACAGGAGACCCAGCATAGGTGTTAAAATAGGTAACACTTGTTCCCCAATCCAAAGAAAAATATCGTTTTGTTCTAAACGCAGTTCGCTGATACGTTACCGAAAACACGGATTTTGCCATTACATCA
>JAURDG010000126.1 GCA_030828025.1 Flavobacteriaceae bacterium
CTGTTTTCGTATCTAATTTTGTTAATCTTTTCTACTTTAGCTGCCATCTCAGGTGTTTGGCGCATTTCCTCAGTCGTCATTGTTGGCGTAAAGGCAAACTCCGTAATCATCCCCGGAACACAATTCATCTGTGCTCTAAAGTGGGGCATATACGCTGAGTGTAATACATCTTGCGAACGCATTTTAAAAATAACTTCGCGCCCCTTTGGCAAGTGCAATTCTTGCACCACCACATCGTCTAATCCGTTTGGATCAGCAGAATCAATCCCTACCAAATTACGGCCATCGTAGTCTTGCAAAAAACGAACATTAGCATCACCCAAAACGCCGTCTTCTCCGGCATAACGTGCTTTCCAGTTAAATTGCTGCGCATAAAGTTCAACCACCAAAGCCTCATCATTATCTTCAACATTCATGATGGCTGTCCATGTAAACAAGCCGTATAAAATCAACACCGCAAGTGTGATAACAGGAATGATAGTCCAGATAAATTCTAATTTGTCATTATCGGCATAGAAAAAAGCCTTTTGACCTTTTCGCCCACGATACTTGTACGAAAAATAATGTAGTAACGCCTGAGTAACTGTTTGCACAAAAAAGATAAGCGCAAACGAAATCCACATCAGTTGGTCGATGTCGTTGCCGTGTTCGGAGGCGGATTGTGGAAGCAATACATCGCCCCAAGCCCAAAACGAATAAAGTGTAATCAGGTAGATGAAAATCAAAAAAGCGAACATCAACTGACCGTTCAATTTGTTGTCCTTGTCGTTGGCTACTTGAGAGTCGTCTTTAGCCTGATGCAACTGGGATAATTCAAAAATCTTGGTGATTTGCCAAATGGCAATTCCCACTAAAACTAAAATCGAAAAAATAAAAAGCGCAGTCATGTACGTTTCTTCAAAAGCATTAATAAACAAATCGTTCACTCTCACCGACAAATGGATCCCCATCTGCTTCTAGTGGAGCTTTAGTAAGGGCGCGGAATACCACAAAAATAAACAGCCCCGCAAAAAACAAAAATCCCCCTATTTCGGCCCATCCAATAAACCATTGATCGCCAACTGTAGCTGGCATAACCATATTGAATATATCAATATAATGTCCTAGTATAATCACAATTCCTGCCATTACAATGATCCAAGTGGAGCGTTTGTAATCACTGCTCATCAAGATAAGAAGCGGGAAAAGGAAATTCATGGCGACCATACCAAAAAATGGCAGGTTATAATCTTCAATTCGGGTAAGGAAATAGGTTACTTCTTCTGGGATGTTGGAATACCAAATCAGCATAAACTGCGAAAACCATAAATACGTCCAGAATACACTTAGTCCAAACATAAACTTCGCCAAGTCGTGGATGTGGTTGTGATTCACTTTTGGTAAATACCCTTTAGACTTTAAGTAAATGGTTACCATGGCAATCACTGTAACTGCTGTGACCAACATACTTGCCAAAACATACCAACCAAAAAGCGTACTAAACCAGTGTGGGTCTAAGGACATAATCCAATCCCACGCCATCATGGATTCGGTAACAAAAAAGAAGACCAAAAAGGCAGCCGAAATACGGAAGTTCTTTTTGTGATTTCTAATGTCTTTTGCTTGGTCTTGCGCCAATGAAAATTTACGGGAGAAATAGCGATACGCATTCCACCCTATAAGGTAAATAGCCGCACGAGTAAGGAAAAATGGCACGTTCAAAAAGCCAACTTTTCCTTGAATAATTTCGTCATGCGCCACAGTATCAGCGTCCATCCAAACAAACAAATGGTTGAAATGAGCGCCTGTTAGCACAAGAAAAACAAAAAGAATCACCGATGCCGGAAATAAGTAAGCTGTAATGGCCTCCATTACTCGGTATAGCAAAATAGGCCAGCCTGCCTGTGCAGCACGCTGAATGGCATAAAACGCAAGGGTTCCCAAAGCAATCATAAAAAAGAAAAAGACAGCGACATAAAGTGCAGCCCAAGGCCTGTTTTGCAACTGATGCAATAGGTGTTCGCCATGCGCATCTTCTTGACTAGCACCATGCTCGTCATCGTGCGCAGGTGTTGCATGCGTATCTAGTGCATGTGCATCTCCGTGATCTGCACCATGTCCTCCATGCGCATCAGCGACCATGGCTTGTGCCTCAGCTACTGTGTCTGGAGCATTTAGAAAACCTATAGTCAACCCGATGGCACCCAATCCCATCAGAACAAAAGCGGTAATTTTAAGTCGTTGAGCGAAGATATACATGGTTGCTTATTTTGTCAGTTCGTTGCGTAAATACAGTACATGTTGGGCAATCTGCCAGCGTTCGGTAGCATTCACCTGACTCGCATGTGAGCCCATGGCGTTCTTACCATACATCAAGACGTGATAAATACTTCCTTCGGAAATTTCACGGTCTGCATAACTTGGAATACCCAAAAACTTTTCACGTTTCATAAGGATTCCTTGTCCGTCCCCTTTGGTGCCGTGGCAAACAGCACAATACACCCCATAAAGCTCTTTTCCTACTGCTCGATTTGCGTCAGAAAATTCAATGGGCGACTTAAGGTTTGTTTTGGCGGCTTCATAACCCGCATTGGTGTTTGGGTAATCATAAGGTGCCCAACCGCGTGCAACCGTTCCTGCTACAGGAAGTTGTGCCTCAACCCCATTGGCAAAAGCAGCAGATTCCACATAGGCTTCATAACCTACAGCCTCATACATATTGGGAAAATACTGATAGTTGGGTTGTGATGCATCAAAACAAGACACCATCAACAAAGAACTTAGTACGATAAGGAAACTTGCTTTTTTCATGCTTCTTCGTTTTCGTGAATACTGATGTCTATCGCTCCTGTCTTTTTTAACAAGGAGGTTAATTTTTTTTCGTCACCCGACAAGGCAACTTGCATCAAAAACTTATCGTCTGTTGTTTCGGGCATGGGATTTTCAGCCTTTTTGAACGGCCATAGTTTACTGCGTAAATAAAAAGTAATGACCATAAGGTGCGCCGCAAAAAAGACGGTCATTTCGAACATAACTGGAACAAAAGCAGGCATGTTTTCCAAAAATGAAAAACTTGGCTTACCACCGATATTTTGTGGCCAGTCTTCAATCATGATATAATTAATCATAACTACTGCAACAGTAAATCCTAGAATACCATACATAAAGGCAGTAACAGCAAGTCGGGTGCCCGCCAAGCCCATAGCGTGGTCTAATCCGTGCACAGGAAAAGGAGTAAATACCTCCTCAATATGATAATCCGCTTTTTTGACATCTTTTACGGCATGCAAAAGCGTATCATCATCGTCGTAAACGGCGTGTACTAATTTACTACTCATGGCTATGCGTGTTTTTATATTTATCTCCCGATGATTTCAAAATTGATTTGACTTCTGCCTGTGCAATAACTGGGAATGTTCTGGCATACAATAGGAACAGCACAAAGAAGAATCCAATGGTTCCAATAAAGATACCTATATCGACAAATGTCGGTGAGAACATCGTCCAAGACGAAGGCAGGTAATCGCGATGAAGCGAGGTTACAATAATAACAAAACGCTCAAACCACATCCCGATATTAACCACTATAGAAATGATAAACGAGAACATGATGCTGGTGCGCAATTTCTTAAACCACATCAACTGTGGAGAGAATACATTACAGGTCATCATCGCCCAATATGCCCACCAATAAGGTCCTGTTGCACGATTTAAGAAAGCATATTGCTCATACTCCACACCCGAATACCATGCAATAAACAGCTCGGTTATGTAAGCAACGCCTACAATAGAACCCGTAATCATAATCACAATATTCATCAGCTCGATATGCTGCAGGGTAATGTAGTTTTCCAAACGTGATACTTTACGCATGATGATAAGCAACGTATTAACCATAGCAAAGCCAGAGAAAATCGCTCCTGCTACAAAGTATGGCGGGAAAATCGTGGTGTGCCAGCCTGGGATAACCGAAGTGGCAAAGTCAAAGGATACTATCGTGTGTACCGAAAGTACCAGTGGTGTTGCTAATCCAGCCAACACCAACGAAACCTCTTCGAAACGCTGCCAGTCTTTGGCGCGTCCGCTCCAACCAAAGCTCAACAATCCGTATATTTTCTTTTGGAAGGGCTTAATCGCACGATCACGAATCATGGCAAAATCAGGAAGTAATCCCGTCCACCAAAACACAAGTGACACAGATAGATATGTTGAAATGGCAAATACATCCCAAAGTAGCGGCGAGTTAAAGTTTACCCATAAAGAGCCAAACTGGTTTGGAATCGGCAACACCCAATACGCCAACCATGGTCGTCCCATGTGAATAATCGGGAATAATCCCGCTTGAATTACCGAGAAAATGGTCATGGCTTCCGCAGAACGGTTAATCGCCATACGCCATTTTTGACGGAACAATAGGAGTACCGCAGAAATAAGTGTTCCAGCGTGACCAATACCTACCCACCAAACAAAATTGGTGATGTCCCACGCCCAACCGACGGTCTTATTTAATCCCCAAACTCCAATTCC
>JAURDG010000199.1 GCA_030828025.1 Flavobacteriaceae bacterium
AAAGCTTTTTTGGAGGGTATGGTCGTGGCTATTGAGCCCATGATAAACCGTGGCACACACCGCATCAAACAGCTAAAAGACGGCTGGACCATCCTCACCGCCGACGGAGCACCTAGTGCACACTTTGAGCATAATGTGGCTATCGTTAACGGCAAACCCGAACTGCTTTCTACGTTCAAATACGTATATGAAGCCCTTGGCATCTCTTCGGATGAAGAGGAAGCGTTTCGGACAGTTCCATTAAGTATATGAGAAAGTTTGCACGCTGGATTTTAGGGTCATTCCCCAGAACATGGCTGCAACGCATGGCCAATATACTGCTTCCTTTTTTAGACCTTTGGTACAGAGGAAGTCGATTTACAGATCCCATAAACGGCAAATCGTACCGTACATTTTTGCCTTATGGCTATGTAAAGATACGACCAAATGTATTAAGTCCTGGAACACTTTCGCTGGAAAGGCATCGACTGATATGGTTGTATTTACAGCGCGAAACCGACTTTTTTCAAACACCCGCCAAGGTCTTACACATGGCACCCGAAAAAGCCTTTCTCGTTCGACTAAAAAAGATGCCTCATTTGGACTATACCACTTGCGATTTGGAATCGCCACTTGCCGATATCAAAGCAGATATTTGCGATTTACCTTTTAAAGACGCATCATTTGATTGGGTTTTATGTAACCACGTTTTGGAACATATCCCCAACGACACCAAAGCCATGCACGAGCTTTTTAGGGTACTTAAACCGGGAGGAACGGCATTACTGCAAGTGCCTCTAGACCCAAAACGAGAAGCTAGTTTTGAGGACAACAGCATTACAGATAAAGCGGAACGCACCAAAATTTTTGGGCAATACGACCACGTAAGAATTTACGGCATGGATTATTTTGAAAAGCTACGTAAAACGGGCTTTGACGTAGCTGAATTGCAGTATGGAAAATCACTAACAGCCGACGAACGTAAACGCTTTGCTGTAGTTGAAAACGAATATATTCCGTTGTGCAAACACCCTATTGAAGATCGTAGGAAAAACCAGCAGTAGCCACTACACGCACCGAATCCTTTTCCGCTAAAACCCATAATGCTTCCACTTCAGCTAAGGATTCAATTAACGCTTTTCCCTGTTCAAATGGCATTACCATCAATGCCGTTGCATAGGCATCAGCGTACATGGTTGTTGGTGCCAGTACCGAACTACTCAGCACATCAGATTTTACGGTTTTTCCCGTTTTGGGATTTATGGTATGCACATACTTATTGCCCAGTACATCGGTGCGGAATTTGCGGTAATTCCCAGATGACGCCAGTCCTTTATTTGTTAGTGGCAGCGTAGCGATAAATTTTCGTTCTGTATTTTGTTCTGGGTGATCAATGGCGACACGCCAAGGGGTGTTTTTTGTCGGATGAATACCTTTAGCATAGATTTCGCCACCAACCTCAATTAAGAAGTCGGTATAACCCAAATTTTCTACCATTGTGGCAAGTGCATCAACTGCATAGCCTTTGGCAATGGCGTTGAAATCAAGGTACACTCTTGGGTCTGATTTTACGATTGCCTCATCCAGCAACCGCAGCTTGTCAAAGCCTGTAAACTGCATGATGCTGTCCAACGCCTTTGGGGTAATGTTTGGATAAGCCTTGTCAGGACCAAATCCATAGACATTGACCAGTGCGCCCACTGTAGGGTCAAAAAAGCCATCGGTTTGTTTCCAAACCTGTTGTGCAGCACGAAAAACTTTACGAAAATCCGTGTCAATTTTTGCTTCTTCTCCCCTATTTATTTTTGAAATAATGGAGTTAGGCCAATAGGTTGACATGGACTGATTCATACGTAAAAACACTGCATCAACTTCATCGATGAGTAACTCGTTTGGCTGATTGTCTATATAAAGTATGGAATAGGATGTCCCCAAAGCATCTCCTTGTATTCGTTGCAATTGCGGTTCGGACTGACACGCAACAAGAACTAAAAGAAAAATCCAACTAAACTTCTTGTAATCCAGCATAATTGACAGCATAGGGTTCGTTTTTACATAGCGGTTTTCCATAGTCTTCGGCATGGGCGATTCCTACACCCGCAAAATAAGTTTTTGCCTTGAATTTAGCGGCGTGCTCTTTAACCTCCTGCATGAAGTCCGCATCGTATTTTTTGGGATTATCGGGATAACACACATGACGCACAATAATAAAATGAAGGGTTTTGTCTTTGGTACAGACAAACTGTGGGTCTTTTTTGGGCTCACTATTAACTGCCAAAAACTCAAAGCCATCCGCCTTGAGGGCCTCGCCTACGTTGTTCATGGCGAGTTGATGAAGTTCTTGTTTAGAAAGCTTTTGCATGGTGCAAACCTAATAAAAAAAAGAGGCCGAAGCCTCTTTTAATCAAGTGAAATCAAACGAAAATATAAAGGCATTAATTTTTAAATCCTACTTTTTTATGACTTTCACATTATGATTCGCTTTTTCGGTTTCAATGTTTAAAAGATATACGCCTGCAGGCAAATTCTGTATATCTAGTTTACCTACATAATTTTCTACTTCATTGAATATCAATAAATTTCCTAATATGCCAAACAGGGGCACAATTCAAACTTGTTCTGCCCACAAACTTATGATGAGTTCGTCCTTTGTCGGTATAGGATACACCAACAGCTGACTTTCTATTTGCTGCACACCACTCACCGTGATTGGGTTGGTCATATCCTCTAACGACCCAGCACCATTAAATCCTGTTGCCAATGAAAGGTTATACACCGTAGCATCTTTGG
>JAURDG010000221.1 GCA_030828025.1 Flavobacteriaceae bacterium
CTACAAATTCATTAATCTTAGCTGTTCGCTCTTCAGGAGTTCCATTACTTAATTTTCCGGTGCCTTTACCTTGCCAGATAAGTCTTTTGTTTGTCGCATTGATGATGTCGATGAACAACACACCGCTTGTGGTGGTGTTTACGTTATAGGGTCTATTAAATCCCCAGCCCCAACCGCCGTATGGGCCATAAAATGGATCGCCCCAACCCCCCACAAACGATTCGTTTACACGAACATTTTTTTCGGCTTTGGTGTGAAAGCTAATTAGCACATCTGGCGATTCAGCAGCTGTAAAACCTTTTTGGAGAAGGGTGTTTTCTAGGGCAGCGAGAATGCGACGTTTGTCCAAATCTGAGAGTTCGACCTTATCTATTCCAGGTTTGAAAAACGCATAGGTTTTAAAATCATCAAATTGAACAGCGGTGTCGTAGTCAGTTGTTACTTGGATGGTAGCGCATGAAGTAAGCAGAAGGATTGGTGCAATAAGAAAAAACCGTTTCATGTTGTATATTTTTCTAAAAATAAACAAAAAACATGCCGAAATAAAATGCGCAATCGTGAATCCCTTATTTTTGGGCATGGCTTTACTCCAATCTCTAATAGCGATCAATCAACCACTAATTCTACCCGAGTTCTCGCAACACGGTTTTTCGGTGCATATCAAGCGCGAGGATATGCTTCATCCGCTTGCTTCAGGAAATAAATGGCGAAAACTCAAATACAACATCGAGGCATTTAAGCAGTCTGGAGCTAAAGCCTTGCTAACCTTTGGTGGTGCTTATTCCAATCATTTGGCAGCCGTGGCTGCTTGGTGTGCACAAGAAAATATCAGTTGCATTGGTATTGTTCGAGGGGATGAGTTGGCGCATAAACCCTTAAACCCAACGCTTGAAAAATGCCAACAAAACGGCATGCAATTGGTGTTTGTTTCCAGAGCGGAATATGCACAAAAGGAACAGGGAAAAACGGTTCACGAATTGCAACGAACACATGTCTTGTACCTACTACCCGAAGGCGGAACAAACGCCTTGGCGGTTAAGGGCTGCACGGAAATACTAACCCCCGAAGATGCTAACTTTGATGCGGTTTGTTGTGCTGTTGGTACTGGCGGAACCTTGGCAGGTTTGGCTAACTCCGCAGCAGATCAACATATTATTGGCTTTCAACTGGTAAAGGATGCCACAATACCAGCGCGTATTCGTACATTTGCTACACGTGAAAATTGGTCGTTGGTGCAGCATGCCGCCTATAAGGGCTACGCCCAAGCCGATGCGCAACTTGTTGCTTTTGCAACATACGTGCTACAGCAAACGGGCATTCTGCTAGACCCAATTTACACGGCACCCATGCTGTTTCAGTTGGTGCAAATGATAAGGGATAACACATGGACGTTTGGAACAAAAATCTTATTGATTCATACAGGCGGAACGCAAGCCATAGAAGGATTCAATTCAAAATACGCACGGCAATGGCCAAGTATATAGTTATATTTTTTGCTGCAATCTTTTTAGTCTCATGCGGCACAACAAAAGTGGTGTACAGTTCTTCTGACAAACGCACGGCAAAAAAAATCGAAAATAAATCCGATAAAAAATCTGCAAAGGAATTGGCCAAGCTGGACACCACGACACGAATGAAAGTCTATGTGTTGCAATACGCCGAATTGGCGCAACAAGAAATGAGAAAATTCGGGATTCCTGCGAGTATAACCCTGGCACAAGGTATATTAGAATCCCAAGCAGGGGTTGGCGAGTTGGCAGCCAAGTCTAACAACCACTTCGGCATAAAATGTCACACTACTTGGCGAGGCGCTAGCGTTACCCATGATGACGATGCCAAAGGCGAGTGTTTTCGTAAATACAAAAAAGTAGAACAATCATACAGAGACCACTCGGAGTTTTTACGCTACAGAGACCGCTACAGCGATTTATTTAAAATGAAAAAAGCCGACTATGTAAGCTGGGCACATGGGCTCAAAAAGGCAGGCTATGCAACCGACCCACAGTATGCCTACAAACTCATATCCTTGATTGAACGCTTTGAATTGTGGAAATTTGATGGAAGTAAGGAACCTATAAAAACAAAGTCAGTAACCAAAAAAGAGACATATAACAGTCATGCTTACATTGTCCAACAAGGCGATACCTTGTATTCGATTGCAAGAAAATTTGATGTTACTGTAGATGCGTTGATGCAAATGAATGAACTAGACTCAACGGCCTTATCAATTGGTCAACAACTCCAACTAAAATGATGCAATACCAGCGTAGCAGTGCCTTGTTTGCTGAGGCAAAAACCGTAATTCCTGGAGGAGTGAACTCCCCTGTCCGTGCGTTTAATGCTGTAGGTGGCACTCCCATTTTCTTAACACATGCCAAAGGCACGTATTTATATGACGAAGATGGAAATCGGTATATCGA
>JAURDG010000179.1 GCA_030828025.1 Flavobacteriaceae bacterium
AAGGAATCACAAACGTGATCAGAAAAATCATCAGCCAAAAACCAATGGTTAAAATGGTTAGGAAAGCGAGGAAGCCAAGATATTGATCAAACTCAATCATTGTAGAAGTTTTGACAAAGTTAGCTATTGCCGTTAAAATGAACAACACAATAAGTGCATTACCTTTTGTATTTTTGCACAAAACAACCACATGAAGTTTAGAGAAGAAAAAGACACTATGGGCATCGTCAAGGTACCAGCCGATAAATATTGGGGTGCACAAACCGAACGTTCTCGAAATAATTTTAAAATTGGCCCTGCCGGAACGATGCCAACAGACATCATTTACGGTTTTGCCGTGCTTAAAAAAGCGGCCGCATATACCAATACGGCACTTGGAGTATTGGATGCACATAAACGAGACCTTATTGCGCAGGTTTGCGATGAAATCAGTTCAGGAAAGCTCGACGACCAGTTTCCTCTTGTTATTTGGCAAACAGGCTCGGGTACGCAATCTAACATGAATGTCAACGAAGTTATTGCCAATAGAGCGCATGTGCTTGAAGGAAAAAAGCTGGGCAAAGGGACGCGCACATTAGCCCCAAATGACGATGTGAATAAGTCACAATCCTCCAACGACACCTTCCCTACTGGCATGCACATCGCCATTTATAAACGCATCGTAGAAACCACCCTTCCTGGAGTAAGACAACTTCGCAATACTCTAGCCAAAAAAGCCGCCGATTTTGAAAATGTGATTAAAATTGGGCGTACCCATTTTATGGATGCTACACCCCTTAGTCTTGGTCAAGAATTTTCTGGCTATGTGGCGCAACTCAATCATGGTATTCAGGCATTGGAAAACACGCTCCCGCATTTGGCACAGTTGGCACTGGGCGGCACCGCAGTAGGAACTGGCATTAACACGCCCAAAGGCTATGCTGAAAAAGTAGCTGCCTATATCGCTGAATTTACAGGATTACCATTTGTAAGTGCGGCTAACAAGTTTGAAGCACTTGCTGCACACGATGCCCTTGTAGAAACACATGGCGCACTGCGTCAACTGGCCGTTTCATTGTTCAAGATTGGAAATGATATCCGCATTATGGCAAGTGGCCCAAGATCTGGTATTGGCGAATTGATTATTCCCGCTAACGAGCCTGGAAGTTCCATCATGCCTGGAAAAGTAAACCCAACCCAATGTGAAGCCCTGACTATGGTTTGCGCACAAGTCATGGGGAACGATGCCACGGTGGCTTTTGCAGGTTCGCAAGGACATTTTGAGCTTAATGTGTATAAACCTGTTATGGCGGCAAATGTTTTAGCGTCAGCTCGCCTACTTGGGGATGCTTGTGTTAGTTTTGATGAAAATTGTGCAGTAGGCATTACGCCCAACCTTGAAGTCATTAATGAATTGCTCAATAACTCATTGATGCTGGTTACGGCACTCAACACGAAAATTGGTTATTACAAAGCAGCCGAAATTGCAAATCGAGCACACGAAAAAGGATTAACCCTAAAGGAAGCAGCCCTTGAAACTGGCTATGTGACCGAAGCAGAATTTGACGAATGGGTAAAGCCCGAAGATATGATTGGCCGATAAGAATATGGGGGCTAACTGCTGAATTGCTTGGTCCAAGCCAATCAAGCCTTGGGACTAGCAATCAATCGCTGCTGCCAGTTATACCAACCGTATTTTTTGCTGAATACAATTAGCAAAACAGCAAGTATGGGCAAAGGTATAAACGCATACACATAGACATTGGGCTCCGACATATCTAAAAATAAAGAGTGTGTCTGAAAAGCCGTCCAATCGGAAGTAAGCAAAAGCGCAATCAGCAGATTATTCCCTGCATGATACCCGATAGCTAGCTCTAAACCCTCGTCCATGAGTGTTATAATTCCCAAGAAAAAGCCCGTAGCCACATAGGAAACCATAATCAGTGGGCCTAATTTATCCACTTCAGGGTTTCCATAATGCATAAACCCAAATATCAATGAAGTAAGCAGTAAAGGAAAAAGTCGTGTTGGGAACAACTGCGCCAAGCCCTGCATGAGATATCCCCGAAAAAATAATTCTTCAGCGGCAGCCTGTAAAGGAATCATTACTATCGCAATGACAAACAAAACCAGAAAAGAAGTAGCGTCGAAATTCCATTGAATTTCCTCTGGACTGATAAAAAAGACCAAAGAAAAAGAAAGCAAGCTAACCACGGAAACAGACAAAAAACCAAAACGTACACGCTTCCAGTCTATGGCTGCTCGAGATGTGATAAACTGCGTTTTGGAAAGCCCATGAAGTCTAGGTACTAAAGCTAAAATAAACCACATCGTTACAGCAAAAGGGAGCAACATCAACAACAAGGTTGTGTTTGAAGGCAATGCCTGCAGGAATGCAACAACATCCATCGTTGCCAGATTTGCCAATCCAACCTTATAAGCGACTACAGCATAATGTGGAAGGCTAGCGACAACAAACAGAAATATAATCGCCAATATCCCTAAAAAATAACGGCCAAAATTGTTCTGCTGATGTGCTTTAATTTTTTCTAAATGCATGATTTGGAATTAAAGCACCAAAATACAAATTACTTCTTAGTGGGTAATGTAATGGTGGTTAATTTACACGAAGAAACCAACTCATCTTGATCGTTGGTAATCAATATTTGCCAATGTTGCATGGTTCGTCCATGGTGCAACGCAGTGGCCTTCGCATAAACGTAGCCCGAACGCACACCTCTTACGTGATTTGCAGATACTTCAATGCCACGCAGTATATGGTCTTTTTGTTTGTACAAAACGGCACAAGCAGCACTTCCTACCGTTTCGGCAAGTCCTGCGGTAGCGCCTCCGTGCAGCACACCATCTACTTGCAAAACTGAAGGTGTTACTGGCATTCTCGCTATCAGATAATCCTCGCCTACATCAGTAAATTCAATACCAAGTGTATCAACAAAGGTATTGGCACATCTTTTTTGGAGCTCTTCTAAAATTGCTTGCTTAGTCATAATAAAAAAAACGCCCTGCAAAGCAGGGCGCTATCGAGTTATTTTACTTCTTCAAAATCAACATCTTCAACATCATCGTCTGATGAAGAAGCGCCGGCAGCAGCATCCGCTGGAGGCGCATCAGCACCACCAGCTTCTTGTTGCGCTTTGTACATTTCTTCAGAGGCTTGTTTCCAAGCTTCATTAATAC
>JAURDG010000031.1 GCA_030828025.1 Flavobacteriaceae bacterium
AGTGGTTATCTACCCAATGATAGTTTCCACCACGTGGTTTCCCCATCAACAACGAGTGGTATTTAAAGCCGTTTTCTTTAAGCCAAGTTTCCGTAACTTCTCTGTGATCTTCTGTGCGAGAAGTGAAAAAGCAGATAATATGTCCATCATCATACCAACGATTTAATGTAACCAAAGCATCTGGGTAGAGTTTTGCTGTAGCCATGCGCTCAGGTTCTTCGTTTGGTATGTCATCACAAATTGTCCCATCAATATCGATTAGGTAGTTTTTTACGCCATCAGGAAGTACCGGACTAATGTGTTCTCCATCTTCTAACTTTTCTTTTAGTAGTTTATCTACATCTTCTTTGTTCATCTTTGTGTATTAAATTTCATCGCGCCAAGCGATACGGTCTTGTTGATTAAATGGCCAAGGAGCACCGTTGTTTTCTACATTGGTCATCATGTTGTTTAATTCTGTTGGTGCTGCGGATTGTTCCATGACCAAATAACGGCGCATGTCCATAATAATAGACAGCGGATCTATGGCTATAGGACAGGCCTCAACACAAGCGTTGCACGTAGTGCAGGCCCAAAGTTCTTCTTTTGATATATAATTGTCAAGTAAAATATGTTGATTTGGCTCCTCGCCCCTATTTAAAGCATTGCCAACTTCAACCAATCGATCACGAGTATCCATCATGATTTTTCGTGGCGATAGCTTTTTTCCTGTCAAGTTTGCTGGACAAACTGCGGTACACCTACCGCATTCTGTACACGAATAAGCATTCATCAACTGTACCCAGTTTAAATCAGTAACATCAGCTGCGCCAAACGTACTTGGTACGGTTTCTGTTGCAGGTGCCGCATAGGGATCGCCATTGGGGTCTAGCATCAGCTTAACCTCCTCAGTAACAGCTGGCATATTGGGAAGTTTACCCTGTGGCGTAAGTTTGGCAAAATAGGTGTTTGGGAACGCAAGAAGAATATGCAAATGCTTGGAATAGTATAAATAATTCAAAAACAGTAAAATACCTACAATATGCAGCCACCATGCGGTTCTTTCGATAAGCATGACTTTGCTAGCTTCCATTCCATCAAATAAAGGAAGTAAATATTGACTCACCGGAAAAGATCCAGCACGCGTATAAATTGCGTCGCTTGGTACTGTTTGCAACCAATAATCAGTGGCATTCATGGTCAAAAATAAGCCCATGAGCACAAGTTCTACATACAAAATAATATCCGCATCAATTTTTGGCCAACCGTTCATTTCTGGACTCAAAAAACGCTTAATGCGAACTATATTTCGGCGCATCCAAAAAAATAATACCACAATAATCACTAGAACAGCAAAGACTTCAAATGAAAAAATAAGTGCGTTGTACGCGGGACCCATCAACGGAGCAAATACACGATGGGTGCCAAGAAATCCATCCACAACTATTTCCAGTAACTCTATATTGATGATGATAAAACCGACATAAACAACAACATGCAGCAAGCCAGAAATCGGTTTGCGTACCATTTTGGATTGCCCCAAAGCGATGCGTGCCATGTGTAACCAACGCCTTTTTGCTTGATCACTACGATTAACGGGCTTCCCTAATTTTATATTTCGAATGATGCGACGAATATTGCGCACAAAAAGACCGACAAGGCTAAAAAAGAGGAGTGCAAAAATAATATTCGGAAGAACAGTTGTCATTAGTTCTACTCGTTTTCAGGTGTTTTGTACCCTTTATTTTTTTTGCCAAATAAAGAAAAATGGACGTATCGTTTGGGATTTAGGCGCATATCTTGAAGCAGGAGTTGTGCTTGATTGTTTGTTTGATTAAGTGCGTTGATTAATGAATCGCTATGAACGAGTTGTCCGAGCGAACCTTCACCTGCATTAATTTGTTTTGTTATTGCTGCCAAATCGCTGGTTGTTTGCGCCAAAGACCGAAGAGTGCTGCCTAATTGTGCCTGTTGTAGTGTATCCGTAATCGAAGCCACATTTGCCGTTGCTTTTTCTAGCGAGTGCAACGACTGTTGAAAAGGAGCGTCGGATGAAGCAAAGGTAGCATTTAATGCGTTTGTCAAATCGGTTAGGGCGGCGGTGGTTTGACTAAATTCGTTGATAGAATGACGCAACGCCTCCTGACGATCGTTGTCTAAAACATTATTGAAGGCAATCAAAACCGAGTCAGCATGGACAATCATACTTTCAATTTTCTCTTGCAATGGTGTCAACTTTTCGTTTACCAAATCAGTAAGTCCTGGAGCGATGGCTGCGTTGAGCGTATCGCCGTCTTTTGCCAATGGTGCATTATCAAATGTTGGAACTATAGCTAACCCCTTACCACCTATCAGTCCTGACTCATAAATTCGTGCTATGCTATTTTTTGAAAACGGAAAATCGTTTTCAACACGGAACGTCACAAGAATTTTTGCGGAAGGCTGCATCAATTTGCTGGATTCGACGGCACCAACTTGAAAGCCATTTATCGTAACAGGAGTTCCATTGACTAAGCCTTCAGTATTGTCATAAACGCCATAAAACGTTCTATCGGAAACAAAAACGTCATTGGATTTTAAATAACTAAAGCCAATAAGGAATAACGCTATTCCAAAAATAAAAAGGAGTGCCGTTTTTATTTCGTTAGAGAATTTCACAATTATGGGTTTTTTCAAAAATACACATAATTTGGGCAGTTTTGTTCTATTATTTCGATTTCATTTCAGGAGTTATTGACACCTCGTTATTACCATCAAATGCCTTGACATAAGCTCCTTTATACCCATTTTTGAGGGCGTGTTTCAATGCGCTCTGCGCTTGTTTGTATGATTTGAAAGTCCCGTAATAATAGCGGTAAAGTGCCCCGACTTTTCTTCTGGAAATGGGGCGTAATCCTTTAAAATTATAGGGCTCCGTCTCCAGTTTTTTGGTGCTCGCTGCAATTTGAATTTTAAACGTTGGTGCATGGTGCATTGCTTTTGTTGAGACTTCGGGTTGTTCATCCGCTTGATTGTTGATTGAATTACCTACACGAACTTCAATCTCATGTGAGGCTCTGTAGCGAATCACGGCTTTTGCTATAGCCCTACTCATTTCATCCTGACCCTTTTTTGAGTTGAGGTAGGTACCTTCACGCTTGTTGGTCAAAAAGCCGGTTTCCACCAACACACTCGGCATAAAAGTATTACGCAGCACGAGAAAGCCCGCCTGCTTGACTGTCCGATTCTTCCGCTTTAAATTTTGTACAAAGCTTTGCTGAATCATATTTGCAATCTCAATACTATGGTTTAAGTAATCTTCTTGCATCAAAACCAAGCTGATGACAGATTCTGGGTTGTTGGGGTCAAAGCCGTCGTATTTTTTCTCGTAATTATCTTCTAAGAAAATCACCGAGTTTTCTTTTTGAGAAATTCGAAAATTATCTTGATTTCGGTGCAACCCTAACACAAAAGTGCCAGCGCCATAAGCATCAGAATTATGTGCATCGCAATGAATGGAAACAAACAAATCAGCCTTAGCCTTATTGGCAATATCGGCGCGTTTATCCAAGGGAATAAAAATATCGCTCGACCTTGTATAAACAACCTTAATTCCTGCTTCCTTTTTCAGGAGCGCACCTGTTTTTAGGGCAATATTAAGTGCTATGTTTTTTTCGTAAAAACCATTCCCCCTGTTACCTGGGTCTTTTCCACCATGCCCCGCATCAATGACAACAACAAACGCTTTATTATTTTGGGCATGTATTTTGCTGTATGAAAATAAGATAAAGAAAACAGGAAGTAAAAGAACAACAATCAAGCGCATACTGGGTAAAATATATGTATTTTTGAACTCCATCAAGTTGATATCCTTGTCAAAAATAAGACAATATTCTGGCATACTTCGTAACACAGGCTTTGGTTTGTTGTTTTTTTCGTCTAGTGTGTTGGGTTTTGCACAAAACCCAGCAGCGGTTGCGGATAGCATTCCGGATGCTGCGCAAGATTCAATTCCAGAAAAAGAACCATTACTGCTAGATGAAATCCGACGGCATGCTGATGGCTACATGACCATTGACAAGAAAGAAAACAAACTCTATATGCATGATGGTGCAGAGCTTTACTATCAAGATTTTGAACTGAAGTCTGGTGTTATCATCCTTGATTATAACACCAATGAGGTAACTGCCAAACCTTTAAAAGACTCGTTGGGTGTGCTGATTCAACCGCCATCCTTTAGACAAGGTGGAGATGAGGTTTTCCCCGATTCCATTCGTTTTAATTTTAAAACAAAAAAGGCCATAATCTGGAATTCGAGAAGTGAGCAACAAGGGATGAACGTGAAGGCTAGTGCTACCAAAAAGCAGAACGATTCTGTCTATTATATGCGCAACATTAAGCTAACCACGGCTGCAGATGTAGATGATCCCGAATACTACATACGCGTCAGAACCGGTAAGTTTGTTCCAAACAAAAAAATGATTTCCGGCTTGAGCAATTTGTATATTGCCGATGTTCCTACGCCTGTTTTCTTGCCTTTTGCCTATTTTCCCATGACACAAAATCGGGCTACAGGATTTTTATTTCCGACCATAGGCGAAAACTTTAACAGAGGCTATTTTTTACAAAATGGTGGTTACTATTTTGTACTCAATGATAACATAGATATCGCCACATTAGGAGATTACTATACCAATGGCAGTTATGGCTTTCGCTTGGAAAGCAATTACAACAAACGCTACAAATACCGAGGAAATTTTAGCTTCCGTTACGAAAACCTAATCAATGGCGAGCGTGGTCTTCCAGGCTATGGGAAATCTAATATTTTCAATTTGCGTTGGTCACACAGCAAAGACAGCAAGTCAAACCCCAATAGTCGATTTGCCGCATCTGTAAATCTTGGGACAAGCTCCTATTTTAGGGAGTCCATCAATCAAATCAACACCACTAACTTTTTAAATAATACATTAAATTCGTCTATTTCCTACAGCAGAACCTTTCCCAAGTATCCAGCTGTCAATCTGTCCGTTTCGGCAACACATAGCCAGAATACCCAAAGCAAATCGGTCAACATGACTTTACCTTCATTAACGGCAAACATGGAGCGTATTTACCCATTTGTCAAGCGCAATCAAATAAAGAAAGGCGTGCTAGACAACATAAACTTTCAATACTCGATGCGCGGGGATAATCGAATCAACACCACAGACGATATTATCTCTTCCAAAGGATTATTTTACGGAGCAAAATCTGGAATGAAACACAACATGCCCATCAATACCAATTTTAAAATCGCGAAGCATTTTAATTTTACTGTTGGCGGGAACTATAGTGAAGTGTGGACAAATGAGACCTACAAAAAGAAAGACTACGACCCTATCTTGGAAGCCTTGCCAGTACAAGACACGCTACGAGGATTTGATCGCTTTGCGCTGTACAACTTTAGTGCGAGTGTCAATTCTACGGTATATGGTGTTTTTAATTTTAAGGAAAATAAAAAAGTGCAAAGCATTCGGCATACCGCTAATGCCAATGTGAGCTACAGCAACCAGCCTAGCTTTGCGCAATATTATGACGAATATATCATTGATGCCAATGGCACAACACGATCGTATTCTAGGTTTCAGGGTGGTTTGTTTGGCACACCTGGAAATCGAAAGTCCAGTGCTATAGGCATTACGTTGCGCAATACCTTTGAGGCAAAGGTCAAAGACAAAGACACCACTAAGACAGAGCTTAAAAAGATTAAGTTGTTGAACAATCTCAATTTTTCTACCAATTACAACATTACAGCGGATTCGTTGCGGTGGAGCCCAGTTCGGATGTCCACAGTATTGCCGTTGTTTGACAGTAAAATTAATGTAAATGTAGGGGCCACATTTGACCCTTATGCCCTTGATGAAAACAAAAAACGCATCAATACTTTTAGTGCCGCAGCAGGCGGTCCCCTGTTTCGTATGACGAGTGCTAATATAAATTGGGGATATAGCTTTAGTAGTAAAAATGGTAATAAGAACAAGAATGACGACCAATCAGGGACGATACCGGGCATGAATAAAAATGTTGGTTTAGATGATTTGAGGCTAAACAACAGCGATCCCGAAGATGAACCAGAACAAAACGAAGAAAAATCGGCTTATTATATCAATTCACTGCCTTGGAGTTTGAATCTGCGGCATAGCCTTACCTACTCAAATAATTTTCAGGAACAGACCATCAGCAACAACTCGTTAATGGCTTCTGGAAACGTCAGTCTAACGCCTAAATGGAAAATTACCGTTTCCTCCGGTTATGATTTTAAAAATAAGGGCATCACATTTACGAATTTGGGCATTAACAGAGACTTGGATAGTTGGGATATGAATATATCCTGGACACCTTTCGGGTATCGACAATCGTGGTATTTCTTCATAGGAGTTAAGTCGGGTATGCTTCGAGATTTGAAATATGAAAAACGCCGAGAACCAGATAGAAAATTATAAACAACAAGATGAAAACTATAATAAAAACAACTGAAGCACCACTTCCAATCGGTCCATACAACCAAGCCATATTAGCAAACGACACCTTGTATGTCAGCGGACAAATTGCGATTAATCCAAAAACAAATGAATTGGTGGACGGAGATATTTCCAAAGAAACCAAACAAGTCATGGAAAACTTAGCTGCAGTACTGGCAGCTGCAGAAATGGATTTCAGCAACGTTGTAAAGTGCAGTATTTTTATTTCGGATATGAATGATTTTGCTGCCATTAATGAGGTATATGGCAGCTACTTTGACGAAGCCACAGCACCAGCAAGAGAAACCGTACAAGTTTCTGTTTTGCCAAAGCACGTCCATGTAGAAATATCGCTTATTGCGATGCGCTAGCTAAGCTCTTGGTGGTGTTTTACCAAGCCATCAATAGGCTTTCGAAGGACTTTG
Source organism: Flavobacteriaceae bacterium (assembly GCA_030828025.1). GTDB lineage: Bacteria > Bacteroidota > Bacteroidia > Flavobacteriales > Flavobacteriaceae > UBA7446. The sequence goes on from JAURDG010000031.1 coordinate 6,884, forward strand.
CCTATTTTTAAGCCATTGGCTGCTAAGACTTCCGTCAATTCTTCTTTCAAATAATAGGCGATAGAACCAATAAAATGAACTGAAACACTGGTCGCATTCTCAAATTGAAGCACTTGATTTTTAACAAACAAATCAAAGCCCTTTTTAATGACGCCTTGACTATAAGGCGCATCCTTATTTTCGATCAAAAAGCGAGCAAATTTTGCTAAATACGTATTCGGATTTGGCTTTTTGTACAGGTTTGTTTTGATTTCTTCAGAAGACAAATCAAATGATTCGCTAAACACGTTGGCTAAATCCGTTGGGATTTTATTGAAGTAGTAATCGCGAAGTAATTGACGTCCAAAATAATTACCACTTCCATCGTCCATTAAAATATATCCTAATGAATCAATGCGTTGCTCAATATTTTTACCATCAAAGTAGCTGCAGTTAGAACCTGTTCCCAGAATACAAACGATACTTTCAGTACCGACTTTAGCCGCAGCATAGACTGCAGCATAGGTATCTTCTTGAACCTCGATCGCTGCGTTTGGGAATATTCCTGTTAGTACTTCTTTTAGCAATTCACGAGGTGGACGCGTGCCGCATCCAGCCCCGTAAAAATAGATGTGCGTAAAGTCTTTTCGTAAACGATATAAATCAAAATTGTTGACAATTCGCTCTTCAAGAATTTGATCGGATAGAACCTGCGGGTTAAGCCCTTGAGTTTGAGTTTCTAGTACAACTTCTTGGTTTTCGCCAAGAGCAATCCAATCCGTCTTGGTAGAGCCACTATCAACAATAAGTTTCATATATTTAAAGTTTACTAATGTGCTTAGCTAAATCGAGTAATTTGTTGGAGTAGCCCGCCTCGTTGTCATACCAAGAAACAACTTTAAAAAAGGTGCTATTAAGTTCAATTCCTGCATGCGCATCAACAATAGACGTTCTGGCATCGCCGATAAAGTCTTGCGAAACAACTAATTCTTCGGTGTATCCAAGAATACCCTTTAATGAGCTTTCTGATGCTTTTTTAACGGCTTCCATTACACCAGCATAGGTTGTTTCGGTGGATAATTTCACCGTTAAATCAACAACAGAAACGTCGGCGTTAGGAACACGAAAAGCCATACCTGTAATTTTGCCCTCCAAAGAAGGAATAACCTTAGTAACGGCTTTAGCGGCACCCGTAGAAGCTGGGATAATATTCAATAGCGAAGAACGTCCGCCACGGTAGTCTTTTCGCGAAGGGCCATCTACGGTCATTTGTGTTGCCGTAACTGCGTGTACTGTTGTCATTAACGCCTCTTCAATTCCAAAAGCATCGTTGAGCACTTTCGCAAGTGGAGCCAAACAGTTTGTGGTACATGAAGCATTAGAAACAATTAAATCAGATGGTTTTGCATCTTCGTGGTTGACACCCATAACAAACATTGGCGCATCTTGTGAAGGAGCAGAAATAACGACTTTTTTAGCACCTCCGTCAATGTGTGCCTGTGCCATATCAAGGGTTGTGAAAATTCCAGTACACTCAGCCACCACAGTTGCACCAACAGCATCCCATGCTAAATTTTTGGGATCACGCTCTGCGGTAATGCGAACTGGCTTTCCATTCACTACAAGATGACCATCGGCTATTTCGACAGATGCCGCTACATTTCCATGAACAGAGTCATACTTAAGTAGATATGCCATATGATCTACATCTAGTAAATCGTTAATCGCAACGATTTCGATATCATCTCTATTTAACGAAGCACGAAAAACCATGCGTCCAATTCTACCAAATCCGTTAATTCCAATTTTTAGGGTTGCCATACTTAATGTTATTTATATTTATAATTTGTGTTAAAGTCTCATAATTTCAGAAACGCGAATGAGTTCACGATCTATAGCAGATTCGCCCTTGATTGCTTTGTTAAGCGGAGTCAAAACCATTTTGCCATCTGAAATTCCAATCATGTTCGCCGAAATACCATCGCGCAAGGATTCTACTGCCTTCAATCCCATACGACTTGCCAATACACGATCAAAGCAAGTCGGTGCACCACCACGTTGCATGTGTCCCAACACCGAAACACGAACTTCGTAATCGGGAAGATTTTCCTCGATATATTCAGCTAACTCAAAAACATTTTTTCCAATTTTATCGCCTTCGGCAACCATCACAATACTGGAGAGCTTACCGGAGTTTTTGGAGCGTTTCAATGAGTCTAATAAGCGCTCAAGCCCCATATCTTCTTCAGGGATAAGAATTTCCTCTGCGCCAGCTCCAATACCCGTGTTCAGCGCAATGTGTCCAGCATCTCGTCCCATGACTTCTACAAAAAACAACCGATTGTGCGAAATGGCTGTGTCGCGGATTTTGTCAACAGCTTCTACAACTGTATTCAGGGCAGTATCGTACCCAAGAGTATGCGAAGTACCGTAAATGTCGTTGTCAATAGTACCTGGAATGCCAACAACAGGGACACCAAATTCTTTTTGAAAAATCAATCCGCCAGTAAAGCTGCCATCTCCTCCAATGACCACAAGCGCATCAATTTCGTTTTCTTTTAAGACCTCAAAAGCTTTCTTTCTTCCTTCTTTGGTTCTAAATTCATTGGAGCGAGCAGATTTTAGAATCGTACCACCTTTATTAATGATATTGTTTACAGAACGAGGACCAAGTCGAGTTAAATCGCCGCTAATTAATCCTTGATAACCTCTTTTGACTCCAAAACACTGAATCTTATAATATGCACAAGAGCGTGCAACAGAACGAATGGCAGCATTCATACCTGGCGCATCTCCACCCGATGTAAGTACAGCAATGCGTTTAATTTCTTTTGAATTTGATTTGGTCGAAGACATGCTTTAAAATTGCAGTGCAAATAAACAAAAAACCACATAGATAATCCCAAAATTCATCGGTTTCACTCTATTTTTTATTAAAAATTTTACGAACAAGTTCATTAAATGAGTTAAAGCGAACTTGATAAGCAACTCCAACACCTTGTGTATAGCCCAACTCATCGCCAAAATATTGGAATTCATTTTCTTTATTAAAAATGCGTGCGCGTAAATTCCCTTGCGGATTTAATAAAAATTCCAGCGTAACATTACCAATAATCATGGTTTCGTCTTCACTACCTACAGGAACACCCACCTTGCCGTCTATCAAAATGCGTTCATTTATGTTGGTGGAAAGGCTTAAACCCAATCGATCTCGGTTTTTTATCGAAACGGCAGCATTGCGGTCGCCTTGCAAGTAATTGAGACTTAAATTTAGCTGGTCGTGTTCATTTGTAAAAATATTATCAAAAACCCCAGATGCCTTTTGGAAGAGGTTGTTCGTTAATGTCTGACTAGAAATGGCTGCTAAAGACACCTCATTAATAAAGGAACCCTGTGAGAGCAAGGAGATCGCCTGTAGCTGTCTGCGTTCTTGGTCGTTAAGACGGTAATTCAACTCATTTTTAACAACGCCTGAAGTATTTGGAAAATCAATTTCAAAAGTGGGTGTTTCTGGGTTTAACAGATTACCAAATAAGTTAATGGTAACTTCGGTAGGAATCTTCTGACTGACATTGTCACCCTCCAACAAAATGGCAGGATTCGCACCTCCAGGAACATCGTAAACAGCACGCATATTTACCTGTGCGCCAAAAGGATCGCCCTCCCAAACGATGGTTCCGCCCGGCTCTAGGGTAAATTTCTTATCG
>JAURDG010000099.1 GCA_030828025.1 Flavobacteriaceae bacterium
GGAACAGAAATTACTTTTGAAGTTCATTTCAGATTTAACATTGATTTACCAGCAAATAAATTAATTGCTAGAATGGGATTTAATGATAATGGTGCTAATGCTGGTAATATTGCTAACATACAATTATCAACTTTATCTGATGGAAACCTTTATGTAAGACATAGTAACGGAGGTAATGGCAATCCCGATAGTGGTGGGGCAGGACTTACTGATTTTCAACAAGATGATCTAGTTCTAAAAGTTTTACTTACTTTAGGTGCTGATGCTGCTAGCTCAACTATATCATCAAAGATAATTAATAGTACAGCTGGAATAGAATCTAATATTGCAATCATAAATCAGATTCCAGCAGGTGTGTTCACAAATGCAACTTCATCTGGAATTTCGGGTTTTATACAAGTACAAGATAACATTGGTGGAACCAGAAATATTTTGGTAGATAAAGTAATTATGACTCAGGGTAATACTTTGTCTTCTGATAGATTTAATAAACCTAATTTCAATTTATCTCAAAACCCTGTTCATAATGAACTTGGAATAACAGGTTTAGCGACAGGAAGTCTAGTTTCAATATACTCAGTTACTGGAGCAAAAGCGAGTAGCCATGTATTCAATGGAAGTTCATTAAATCTTAGTCACCTAAATACAGGTGTTTACTTTATGGAAACACCTGGCTTCGCTGTTAAAAAAATAATTAAAAAATAGATTTTTATTAATACAACGAATCAAAAGCCACTGAATTTCAGTGGCTTTTTTTTTATATTTAACGCTATGAAATACTTATTAATAACATTGCTGTTTCTTTGTTCAGGTATATCAGCACAAGATTCAAAAACACCTATTTATCCAGGTGTCATGCCCTGTGCTTCTAATCTACCAATACAAAAGGTTACAAATTCCATTTCTATTAAAGAACGAATAAGCAGCCCGCAATTATGGTATTATCCGACAGACAAATCTATTCAAAACGCACCAGCAGTTTTGGTTTTACCGGGTGGAGGTTACCAAAACCTAGCTTTTAAAAAGGAAGGTACAGACGTAGCTGAGTGGTTAAACACCTTGGGTATTAACGCTTTTGTGTTGATGTATCGAACACCCTATTGGGAGTCAGCGTCTTGCAAGAAAGAAATTCCTATTTCAGATGCCAAACAAGCCATGCGTATCATTCGATTTCGTGCAAGCGAATGGAATATAAACCCCAACAAAATAGGAGTTTTGGGATTTTCAGCTGGCGGTCACTTGGCAGCGACACTTTCCACCCAGTTTGATTATGGTAAAAATACTTTCAATAAAAGGGATTCGGTTAGCAGCCGTCCTGATTTTAGTATCTTGGTTTATCCCGTAATAAGCATGATAGATGCCTACACGCACAAAGGTTCAAAACAAAGTCTCTTGGGTATTAATCCAACAAATGAAGAAGTAATTGCCTTTTCTAATGAGTTACAAGTAAAAACGGATACGCCACCGGCCATTTTAATTCATGCTTCCAATGATATGGCGGTTATTGCCGAAAACAGCATCATGTATTACAAGGCCCTACTGGAAAAAAACATTCCTGCAGCTCTGCATATATGGGAAGACGGTGGTCATGGCTTTGGTTTAGACCAGGCAAAGGGGTCTGTAAAATCGTGGTCAAAAATCACTCAAGAATGGTTCCTTCAACGAGGAATTATAAAATACTAATCAAAACGTAAATTACTCGTGCTTTTGTAAACATCTCCAACGATTGCAAGATAATTTTGCATCATCTGCTCCCTTTTTTCGGGTAATTTTTCTGCTAAATTGTTTTTTTGTGACGCATCTTCTGCCAAATTATACAACTGATATTCGTCTCCATTTCCTGATTCAATGCCTTTAGTAAAAAACATTTTGGGTCCAGGATGCGGTGGAATTAATACCCAATCGCCTTGTCGGTATGCGGTTCTGGAAGTAGCTTCCAAAATAAGGTCTTTACGACCTTCATTGGTTTTCCCTAATAATAAATTCAAATGATTTTCACTATCTATTTCAGGAGTTGATGCATCAAACATACTCGAGAGTGAAGAAAGCCAATCCACTTGTGAAATAATGGCATCAGAAGTGCTGGGCTCTATGGTTCCTTTCCAGTAGGTAACAAAGGGAACACGCGTTCCAGCCTCAAACAAACTGTATTTGCCCCCACGCAACCCCCCTGAAGGTGAATGGTTTCCTAATTTTTCAATGGCATAATCAACGTACCCATCATCAAGCACAGGACCGTTATCACTTGATAAAAATATAAGCGTATTTTCAAGCAGGCCTTCTTGCTCAAGCGTTTTGATCAATTCTCCAATACACCAATCTGCTTCAGCAATAACATCGCCCCTTGGGCCCATTCCAGTAGCTCCTACAAAGCGTGGGTGCGGGGTTCTTGGCACGTGAGGTTGCTGAAACCCATAATACAAAAAGAAGGGTTTGTCTTTCTTTGTTGTTATATATGCCTGAACTTCTTTAAGAAAATCATCTGCCATATCTTCATCTACCCATCTTGCGGATTGGCCACCTTTCATGTGCCCAATTCGTGGAACTCCGTTGACAACAGTCCTGTTGTGTTGCGCATCGGCTTTCATTTTTACTAAATGTGGCGAGTTTTCTCCAGTGGGTTCTCCGGGGAAGTTGTTTTCGTAATCAATTTCTATTGGGTCGTTCACGTCTAAATTATAAACATCACCATCTTTAATGTACACTGTTGGAACCCTATCTTGCGTTGCTGCCATGATAAAGCTATAATCAAATCCAACTTCGTTGGGTCCTGGTGAAATATGGGTGTTCCAATTCACATTTCCCAAACCTAGACCTAAGTGCCATTTGCCAATAACTGCGGTTTCGTATCCGTGACTACGTAGCATTTTTGGTAAAGTTATTTGTGCGGTATCAATAAGAAGCGGAGCTGTACCTGGCAATATTTTGGCATTTCTATTGCGCCAAGGGTATTGACCCGTTAGCAAGGCGTATCTACTAGGAGTACACGTTGCAGATGTTGCATATCCGTTTGTGAATTTACGACCGTTGTTTGCCAAAAAATCCATGTTTGGTGTGGCTAATTCGGTTGCTCCATATGCACTTAGGTCCCCATAACCCAAATCATCTAGATAAATAAAAATGATATTAGGATTTTCCAATGTACCCTTGCTGTTTTTTGGATTTGTGGTACAAGATCCAAGTGCTATCGAAACTAAGGCAATTAAGGCTAATTTTTTCATAGTAAGAATTTAAAAGTTAATTGAGATTTTTACGACCATATATTGATTGTCTCCTATTTGTATTTAGCACACAATTTTATCTTGAAAATCTTTTATTTGACCACAGCTTAGTTGTTCCATGATTTGGGTTAATTGTTGTTTGAGCATGGCTATGGTATGATTTCCGCCTTTTTTACCTAGTGCTGAAACACCATACATAAAGGTGCGTCCCATAAAGCTAAAGTCTGCACCCGTTGCCATAACCCGCGCCACATCTGCGCCTCCTCGAATACCACTGTCCATCATGATAGTTAACTTGTCTTTGTAAAGAGGTGCTATGTTTTTTAGGGAGTCAACAGTGGCTTGACCAACGTCAACTTGCCTGCCACCATGATTGGAAATAATAACGCCATCCAATCCCAATTGATAAGCCTTTTCGACATCGTGGACCGATTCGGCGCCTTTGAGCACGAGTTTTCCTTTCCACATATCGCGAATTTTTTTGATTTTTTCCTCATTCAAGCGCCCCGAAAAAGTTGCATCCATAAATTTTGCCAACTGACTTAAATTTAAGTTTTTAGGCATGTATGGTTTTAAAATTTCAAAACTCGGCTGACCATTAATCAATGTTTGCAACGACCAGTGAGGTCTTTTAGCGGCATTAATAATATTGGTTAACGTCATTTTAGGAGGCATGGACAAACCGTTGCGAATATCCCTAGGACGGTATCCAAAAGAGGGTACGTCTGCCAAAATCACTAGTACAGGACATTCGGCAGCCTCAGCACGTTTTAGAATGTCTTTGGTAACACGTTCTTCAGCAGGGTGGTAGAGCTGAAACCATGCATTTCCTTCTGTAATTTCTGCTATTTTTTCAATACTTGCAGTGGTTACTGTGCTAAGAACAAAAGGGATATTATGGTCAAACGCAGCTTTGGCCAAAATTTCGGGAGACTTTGGCCACATTAGACCTTGCAAACCAACAGGGGAGATGCCAAATGGAGCATCATACATATGTCCAAAAAGTTCTGTTTTTAAACTCGGTTTTTGGTAGTCAACCAAATACTTGGGTTTGAGTTCAATATCTCGAATTCGATCTGTATTTTTTTTTAAGTTCACATCCTCATTACACCCTCCATCCAAGTATTCAAATGCAAATTTCGGTATTTTACATTTCGCACGTTTCCGCAAATCTTCAACGGAAGGATATTTATAGTTTATTTCTGATTTCATTTACGGAATGAGTTTAAGTCATATATTTTGTCCATCAACACCCATTTGGTGCCAGAAGGCGAATTGGGCAGGGCTTGTTGAAAATCCCACATAAGGGATTCCCATTCTTGCACCTTTGGATTGTTAGCATCAAGTGTGGCTTTCCTTTCAAAAGAAAAAGACGCATCGACTTCTAAAATCATAAAAAGTCGGTTGCCAGTATGAAATATTTCTGCGCTTTGAATACCCGATGCTATGATGCTTTGATTGTTTTCAGGCCATACGAGCTTGTGATATTTAATGTAGGCATCAATCTTTTCTGGATTGTTTTTGAGATCCAATGCCAAACAATATTTTTTTAATGCGCTTCCCATCACTATTAATTTATGGCCCTGTCTAAATGAGTATAACCACCATCCACATAAATCAATTGGCCTGTAGTGTGACTTGAGCGAGATGAAAGTAAAAAGGCAACTGTATTGGCTATTTCAATAGTCGTGGTCATGCGTTGCTCCAAGGGTATTTTTTCTGTTATAGACTTTAGCTTTTCTTCTGAATTTTCAAAAGTGTTGATCCATTTTTCGTATAACGGTGTATAACATTCTGCTACAACAACACAGTTCACACGAATGGAATAGGGCAACAGTTCTAGCGCCCATTCGCGAGTAAGTGCATTGCGCCCGCCATTCGCTGCAGCATATCCCGAGGTACCGCCTTGACCAGTATCAGCTGTTTTGGAACCGATATTTACAATAGCCCCTTTTGTTTTTTTTAATTCGGGAAGTACCAATTGCGTCATCAAGTAATAGTGAGCCAAATTTCGTTTAATAGATTCCATGAAATCCTCATAAGTTCCATTTTCAAGTCCAATGCCGTCATTCACTCCTGCGTTATTTACCAGTCCATCAATACGACCAAATTTCTCTAATGTAGCCTTAACAGCCTGTTTACACTCATCAGGTTTAGTCAGCTCCGCAAATGCATAACCAATTTTAACCCCTCTTTTATGATAATCCGCAACAACATTTAAAATATTTTCTTTGTTTCTACCAATAATCACTGGACGGGCTCCTTCTTTAGCCAAAAGGGACACGATACCTTTACCAATGCCTTTTGAACCACCTGTTACGATAATTACTTTATCTTTTAATCCTAAGTCCATATTATTAAAGATTATAAATTTTAATAGCGTTAAGTCCTAAAACTTGCGATTTTATATTTGCAGAATATGCATTTAGATATTCACTAA
>JAURDG010000215.1 GCA_030828025.1 Flavobacteriaceae bacterium
GCAAAAACAAAGTTTCGAGTTGATCGTCGGCATGATGTGCTGTAAGCACAGCATCGTATGCATGGGTTTCAAAAACTTCTCGAAACCATGCGTAGCGCAAGTCTCGTGCCTTTTCTTGTATACCTGAATCGATTGGATTAATAGGTTTTTGTGCAACATGACAAGAAACACCAAGGGAATCTGCTAATTGACGGACAAATTGTTCATCGGCATCACTTTCGGCATCGCGTAAGGCATAATTGACGTGGGCAATTCCAAAACGATAACCACAATAATGCATAAGCTGCGTCATAACCACACTATCAACTCCTCCACTAACAGCAAGCAGAAAATGATGCCGTTTTGGATGCTGGACTAAAGTCTTAAAATGCTTATAGAATCTTTGTTCCATGATGCGTTGATAAGGGTTGTTTATTGGACAAAACACCTTTTATAGCTTCAACTTTAAGTTGGCATTCTGCATACTCTTTTTCCAAGTCTGCTGCTGCCGTAAGCGCACTTCCTACATGAGCAGATAAGTACTTTGTTTGGCTGTCATAAACAAGGCTTCGGATGACCACGTTAAAATCAAAATCTCCATTGGGAACAAAATAACCTACGGCACCACTGTATAAGCCACGTTGACCAACTTCATAATTGTCAATGAGTTCCATAGCACGTTGTTTTGGGGCTCCTGTCATGCTGCCCATAGGAAAACATGCGTTGATAATATCAAGCGAAGAAACATTTGATGCACAATCTGCAACCACAGTAGAAATCATTTGATGTACTTGCGCAAAAGGATACACAGTGCATTGCTCTGCTACTCGAACAGTTCCTTTTTGTGCTATACGCGATAGGTCGTTGCGGACAAGGTCGGTAATCATAATATTTTCGGCACGTTCTTTTGTGTCGTTTTTTAGTTGTTGGGCTGCTGCGACATCCAAAACAGCATCTTCGTGCCGTGCAGTTGTTCCTTTAATTGGTTGTGAGACAATTCTGCTCCCATTCCGTGCTAAAAATCGCTCTGGGGATGCGCACATAAGGTGTAGATTGTCCATAGACAGGTATGCAGCAAATGGAGTCTTAGCTATGGAATTTAACGAAGTAAACAAATGTTTTGGAGAAACAGAAACCTGTTCAGCAAACCATTCCATGCAATAGTTAACCTCATAAATATCCCCACGCAAAATATGTTGCTTTAAATTTAGACCATACTTTATATAGGCTTCTTTAGATATTCTTGGTCTAAGGTTAATTGATTTGGTGTATTCTAGTTTTTGCAACGTGCTCAGCTGCATCATGGCAAAGTCATCTGCAGGATTATCATCGCATGCATACAAAGCCGTTAATGTATCCTTTTGAAGTAACCAAAGTTTTTGTGGCGCAAAAAAACACAGCTCAGGAACTTTAAGATAAGCTGGGTTTGTTGCTGATACTGTTTCCCAACCTCCATTGTATTCATAACTAAAAAAGCCAAAGAGCCAATCAGTTCCTAACTTATTCCTCAAACTTGTTTGTGATAAAACAAGGTCTTCTGTAGCCTGCATGCCAACTGCCAAGATAGCATCATAGTTGTTGGTTTGGTGCGAATAGTCGTTGGAATCGTACCAAGCAACAGGTTGCATATTGGAAGACCAAGCAAACATTTGCTCCTTGATGTTTGGTAAATGTGCTACGTTAAAACTTGTTTTTGTGCGATTTATCAATGCTATTCTATCCTTAAAGAAACAAAATTACAAATAAGTAAAATAGCAATGAATCAATTATTAATTAGCTAATGGTCATTTAGTGATTAGGCAAGAGGGAATAGTGAATAGAAAATTATGAAGTACAAAATGAAACGATTGGGGAAAATTCAACCACCAAAGGCGGGTAATAATAAAAGATTTTTTTTGAGCCCTTGCTATATTCTTAGAAAAATATATATTTGCACCGTGATTGTACATCTAGTTTCACGAAAATCATTTTCCCCGCGCGCTCGTCGCCCCTTGGGGTAATCTACTATTTATGAAACTTAGGTGTGTCCGGTTTCCCTATCAGCTTTTATTTCAATCATTTTTTCTTTTAATCCAGTAAAATGGACATACAAGTAGCTAAACGCATACACGTTAAGTATGCCAACATCATTTCGGAAACGATAACTTCTTCTGCGCAAGTACGCGGAACAGGAATCGCACGTCGAACACCGCAATACATTCAACAAAAAATCGAATCGGGAAATGCCATCATTGCATTGGATGGTGAAACCTTCGCAGGCTTTTGCTACATCGAAGCCTGGGGGCATGAAAAATATGTAGCACACTCAGGATTAATCGTTGCACCAGAGTATAGAGGACTTGGTTTGGCTAAAAAAATCAAAAGTCAGATTTTTGCCTACTCAAAAGAAAAATATCCCAATGCCAAAATTTTTGGTATTACTACGGGTTTACCGGTAATGAAAATCAATTATGATTTGGGTTATAGACCTGTTACTTTTTCTGAATTGACCGACGA
>JAURDG010000040.1 GCA_030828025.1 Flavobacteriaceae bacterium
GTCCAGCCGTATGTTAGCAGTTTGATCCGGTGTGTACCCCGGGCTATCATGGGCTCAATAGCCACGACCATAGCCTTCAAAAAAGCTTTTCCTCGTCCGCGTTTGCCGTAGTTGGGCATTTCGGGTTTTTCGTGCATGGTGGTTCCCAATCCGTGCCCTACCAATTCGCGAACCACGCCATAGCCAAATTGTTCAACATACTGCTGAATGGCGTAGCCAACATCGCCCACACGATTTCCCACACGAAAGGCTTCAATACCCTTGTAAAGTGAGGCTTTTGTACGGTCTAGCAGACGCTTGGTCTCAGGGTCAATATCTCCGATTTCAAAGGTGTAAGCATGGTCACCGTAATAACCGTTTTGCAATACGCCACAGTCAATGGAGAGGATATCGCCTTCTTGCAGCGGGGTGTTGTTTGGAATGCCGTGTACCACTTGTTCGTTTGGACTTACGCATAGCGTGTTGGGAAAATCATACAGCCCCAAAAATCCAGGAACAGCATCGTGATCTCGAATAAAGGTTTCCGCTTTTTTGTCGAGTTCCAAGGTGGTTACCCCGGGTTTTATTTCACTTGCGAGCATCCCTAAGGTTTTGGATACCAACAGGGCACTGTTGCGAATGAGCGCTATTTCTTCGGCTGTTTTTTGTAACGACATTAGTCTTCGTACGTGTGTTTATAGGCTGCGCCACTAAGTATGGCGAGCATATCATCTTCCAAAAAATCAATAGGGGATTCTACAATGCGGTGGATTTCTGTGCCGTTTTTGTAAAAAATAAAGGTGGGCACATTGGTAATGCCTTTGGCAGCAGCACTTCCCGAGGGCGTTTTTTTATCCTCATCCACGGCAATAAGGGTTGTTTTTCCCTTAAATTCTAGTTCGTCTAAAATCCTAAAAAACGCAGGCACTTGCAGTTGACTGTCCGAACACCATGTGCCCATAAATACCTCAATTTCAACATCTTTTAACAGCGGTTGAATTTGGTCTAAGGTTTTGGCAAAGGGTTCGTAGTTGGTGTATTCTGTGTCAAACCATTCGTTGTGCGGTTCAACTGTCAGCGCTACTCGATCAATAGTACCAATCAATTCTTGTGCTATCCCTGTGAGTGAACCAATAAAAAAGCCCATAAAAAGTAGTGTTTTCATCTTACTAAACTAATGATTTTGCAGTCATTTGAGGTGGTTGTGGAATGCCCATCAGGGCAAGCACCGTTGGTGCGATATCACAAAGTGCTCCCTCGTTGATATTTTTGGCGTCTGGGTCAATCAAATAGACCGGCACCAAATTGGTGGTGTGTGCCGTATTTGGGCTGCCGTCTGGGTTGATCATGGTGTCGCAGTTTCCGTGGTCGGCAATGATGATAACGGAGTAACCGCCCTTATGAGCAGCCGCTACAACATCTGCTGCACAGTTGTCCACGGTTTCACAGGCTTTGATGGCTGCTGCCATATCGCCGGTATGTCCTACCATGTCGGGGTTGGCAAAATTCAGACACACAAAATCGGCAGCTTGTGCGTTGAGTTTGGGTACAATTGCATCGCGAATATCAAAGGCACTCATTTCGGGTTGCAAATCGTATGTTGCCACTTTGGGCGAGGGACACAAGATGCGGTCTTCGCCCTCGAAAGGGGTTTCCCGTCCGCCGTTAAAGAAAAAAGTAACGTGTGGGTATTTTTCGGTTTCGGCAATGCGAATTTGTGTTTTCCCGGCATTGGCAAGCACTTCGCCCAGCGTTTGCTCAATATTTTCCTTGTCGTAAACCACACGAACGCCCTTAAAAGAATCGTCATAATTGGTCAGCGTAACATAGTGCAACGAAAGCGGGTGCATGTTTTGCTCGTGAAAGGCTTGTTGGCTAAGCGCTTGCGTAAGCTGTCGCCCACGGTCGGTGCGGAAATTAAAGAAGATAACCACATCGTTCTCCTTGATGCGGCTACTAGAAAAATCGCCATGTTCAGGAAGTACGATAGGGTCGATGAACTCGTCTGTGGTGCCGGCATCGTAATTGGCTTGCATCGCCTCAATAAGGTTATCGGTTTGTGTTCCCGTGCCATGCACGAGTAAGTCGTAGGCTTTTTTGACGCGCTCCCAACGTTGGTCACGATCCATGGCAAAATACCTTCCAATCACACTTGCCACATGCGCATTGGTAGTGGCACAGCACTCTTGCACTTTGGTCAAAAAGCCAATCCCCGATTTGGGGTCAACGTCACGCCCATCGGTAAAGGCATGGACATAGCTTTTGGGTACTTCGGCTTTGTGTGCCGCTTTGAGCAAGCCCTCCAAATGGTTGATGTGGGCATGCACGCCTCCATCCGAAACCAAGCCTACAAAGTGCACTGCCTTGTCGTTGGCTTTGGCATAGGCAAAGGCTTCCTTGAGTACGGCTTCGTCTTTTAGGGTGTTTTGCGCCACCGCCATATTGATTTTTGCCAGGTCTTGATACACCACGCGCCCCGCGCCTAGGTTTACGTGTCCTACCTCGCTATTGCCCATTTGTCCTTCGGGCAGCCCTACGTGCATGCCGTCGGTGTGCAGCACGTTATGCACAGCGGTTTGGGAAAGGCTATCCATAAACGGGGTGTTGGCTTGGTCTACTGCCGAAACTGTAGGGTCGGGAGAGATGCCCCAACCGTCTAAAATCATTAAAAGTACGCGTTTGTTCATAGGTGTAAAGTTGCGCTACAAAGATAAACAAACCCAACTGCCAACACAATGCGGTGCTGTATTGATTTTTTGTTACATTAGCGGTAAACAAAACCCCAAAATTGTTTAAACTGAACTAACCTACGCCTTTCATTTTTTACTTTTTTGGAGTTAGGACGATACATGCGCTTGCAAATGTATTTAGTGCTTAGGGTGTATTGTTATAAATCTAAAGTGCTGAAAACAAGTATTTTGCATGTATTGTTATCGTTAAATATAGAATGGAAATAAACGCAATATGTTGATATAAACAAGTTGTGCTGTATTAAAAATAAACTGAATGAAAGCAATAGGAATTGAAATTGACAAGAAAAGAGCAATTTGTTTTGCTCTTGAAAAAGACAATCAGGGGACTTATATAAACTTAACAGGAAAGTTCAAATATCTTAAAATTCAAGACGACCATGATAATGGTGAGATTAAGGACTTTCAATCAACAATCCATACATTTTTTCATAATATAAATCCTGACTCTATTGCGATAATAACAAGGCAGACTAAAGGTAAATTTGCTTCTTCTCCTTTTTCTTTTAAATTGGAAGGACTTATCCAATGCTATTATAATGTGGATATCGAGTTCATATCTCCTCAAACTTTGACAGCTTTTTACAAGAAGAATCCAATGACTGTCCCTTTTGATAACAATTATCAAGAAAACGCAGTAAGGCTTGCTAACTACTTACTGAACAGATAATGAATGACTTTGCTGTAAATCCAATAATTAAAAAGTTTGTCAGAGAACAAAAGGATATTTCAATCGACAGGTATTCAGATAAGGGTGCTTATGGTGAACTGTACTTTGGAACAAGAAATGTTTTTGGAGATAGAGTTGCATTAAAATTCTACGAACTCGATGCTTCGGGAAATGGGCATGAAGAAGCACAATTGCTAAAAAACATTTCTCATGAAAATATCTTACCCATTATTGATGCTAGAATATTGGATTCGGATATTGCCTATTACCTAACACCTGAGATGAGTGGTGGCGACCTTCAAAATGTTATTGATAAGTTTATTATTCCTTCAGATATTGGTGTTACAATTTGTCAGAACATTTTAAAAGGCCTCAATGAACTTCATAAGGATTCAAATAGGATGGTTCATAGAGACTTGAAAATGTACAATATTTTAGTGGACCTTAAAAATGGTGTTGAAACGTATCTAGCAGATTTTGGAACCATTAAAAAGATTCAGCCCAATAATTCAAGCGTCACAGCCTCAAAGCATACAATTTTGTACAGAACACCTGAAGCATTATCTAGTAATCAGCATATGGTTCAATCTGACATTTATCAAATTGGAATAATTCTTTATCAGGTATTAGGTGGATTTTTCCCAATGAAAAACCCAGAAGCATGGCTAAGTGGCAGAATAATGAAGAAATATGATTCACTTGAGAGTTGGCAAAAACAAGGTTTCTTAATAAACCACATTAATGACTTGATTCAAAAAGGCAAACTTTTAGACTTAAACACCTTGCCTTCTTACATTGATAATAGACTTAAAACAATAATTAGAACGGCAACGAGAGTAGATTACAACCAGCGATATGAATCGTGTGTAGATATGTTAAAAGCTCTTTTCGACCAACAGAAAGGAGCTAAAAGTTGGTGGATTGATAATGGTATAATCAATGCTAAATGCCCAAAATCCAACGGTAGATATAGGATTGTACAGAAGAAGACTGACTTAATTGCCGAATATTCTTTGAATGGAACAAGTTGGAGAAAAAAGTTTGATGGTACAGAAAAAGAGATAATTAAAAAAATAACAGAGCACAACAAAAAATATAAGTAATAGCTTCCTATCGTCAGCTACTACTCTTATTCAAACCGTTGTGTAGCATAAAAAAAACGTAGATGAAACCAATATTTGACTCAACATTACATGTAATCCTAAATAAAAGATTAGGAGAACTTGAAAATCATTTTGATGCGGACTTTTTATTCTATTATGGTCCAATAACTGATTCACTTGACAAACCTTTTAGAGATTTGGTAGAAGAATTAAAATCAGAACCAGATACAAAGGACACTTTATTTATAATGCTAAATACACCTGGAGGAAGTGCCGAAACAGTTGAAAGGTTAGTTAAAATAACTCGACATCATTATCAGACAGTGAACTTTATAGTTCCAGATGCAGCATATTCTGCCGGAACAATATTTTGTCTATCGGGAGATGCTATTTATATGGATTACTCATCTTCTCTTGGACCAATTGACCCACAAGTTTACAATGGAAAAAATTGGGTGCCAGCCTTAGGGTATCTTGACAAAGTGGAAGAATTAATAAATAAGTCAATTGTAGGAAAAATTTCACAAGCAGAGTTAATAATGTTAAGAGAACAAGATTTAGCAATGTTGAGAAGACACGAACAGGCGAGAGACCTAACAATTGCGCTTTTAAAAGAATGGTTGGTTAAGTATAAGTTTAAAAATTGGAATACTCATAATTCGATAGGAAATCCTGTAACACCACAAGAAAAAGAAGATAGAGCTACAGAAATTGCAAGAGATTTAGGAGATAATAAAATATGGCATTCTCACGGTCGTTCAATAGGAGTTTCAGCACTAACTCATATACTAAAACTCAAAATAGAAGATTATTCAGGTGACGTTGTTCTTACTAAAATCATAAGAGAATATAATGACCTAATTTGCCAATACATTGGGCGAAATAACGGAGAAATGTTTTTTCACACACGAGGATTTATATAAATTTGTAATTATGGAAGATATAGCAAAACTTGTAGAACAAATAGTCGATAAGACTAAAGAGGAAAAAAATAAGTTAGAGCAGATTTCCAGATTTGATGAAACTGTTAAGATGTTAGGGAATATGGAAAAATCTGAAAGACCGACTTATAGTTTTCCTTTAACAGATACATTAGGTAGACAAACTTATTCTAATCTGAATAGGAAATAGCGCTACACAATAACGTATAAACGCAATTGCGGTTTAGGTGAAAACTCTAATCCCCACCCGCTGGCGCGAGGGTCTACTCTCGTGCCAGGAAAACCATTAAAATAGCACAAGACAAATCTTGCGCCAATGGGGTAGATGAATTTGAACACTGAACACCGATTAAAGAACGCCGATTTTAGAAGTTTCTAAGTAAGCAATGAACGAATATTTTAACAAAAAAAATAAAGACATTGGAAAAATATAAAAACATAACGAACTTTGAGGAACTGATTGAGCTTGAACACGGGAAAATCGGAACGGAAAGCCGAAATAAATACGAAGAAGGAGCCCAAATGTTTATTGTCAGCGAAATGCTGAAGTCTGCTCGAAAAGAAGCAAAAATGACACAGGAACAACTTGCAGCGAAAGCCGGAACTAAAAAAAGTTATATCTCTAAAATTGAGAATGGGAAAGGCAACATTCAACTTTCGACCTTAATTCGAATTTTTGAACAAGGGCTAAACCGTAGAATTGGACTGACTTTTCTGTAATGGAATAAAACGATACCACAGCGCCTTTGGTGCGCGTCAGTCTTGCTACCCCTCTGGTGAGCTTGCGTACCTATTTTAAACAAGGTAAGTCACGCGGAGTTTTTTTAAAATTGAAAAGATAATAAAATGTTGAATAAACCAAACCTTAAATGGCATCATATAGGGCTAATAATAATTTTAGGTATTTTAATTTTAGGTGAATTAGCTTATTTAATGGGAAAATGTTTTTTTAGATAATTCTTTTTCTATTCACTTTACCAAGATGCGCATTTGCAATGCGTACCTATTTTAAATAGTATTAGTCACGCGTCACAGACGTGCGCCAGGGAAAGCAAACGGTATTAATCCATATTTCTAAAATAGGCTTCCATATAATTTGCAGTATTGACGTATTCTTTTTGAAGCGCACGAAGAAAAGCGAGGTTTGCAGCTTGGTGCGGATGTGTTGGTGCTAATGCATCTTTTCCACTCAGGTCGGAGAGGGTCAAGATAATAAACCATTTTTCTTTTCGGGTGGTATAAAAGCTGCTAAAAAAATTATAGCTATCGTCTTTTTTTGCAGCAAGTGCCGCATCAACAAAAATAGGCACTAAATTTAATGTGCGTGTT
This sequence comes from Flavobacteriaceae bacterium, assembly GCA_030828025.1. Taxonomy (GTDB): domain Bacteria; phylum Bacteroidota; class Bacteroidia; order Flavobacteriales; family Flavobacteriaceae; genus UBA7446. Next base: position 6,773 of record JAURDG010000040.1, read on the forward strand.
GTACGTTTGCGCTCATAGATGTTCAGATGAAGTGGCTTTTTGTCAATCCACAATGGGATACGCTGATCAATTCCGGGTAATTTGTACTTGGTGTTTATAAATGTAAAAAATTCATCAGCCTCTTTGGGGTCTTCAAAAATAAAGGCATACTGCCTGGGCAAATCACGTTTAAAACGCTTGGCTAACTTTACCTTATCTGTTTTGATATTGGGCGCAAAACTCAACGGGATACAACTCGTGCTGACAACAACAATACATAAATATACAAACAAGCGCAGCATTCGCTACAAACGACAAAAGCCATGCCAGCTGTAAAAGCTATTCTGTTAATTCGACGTTAATTCCTTTGACGTAATTGTGGTAATAGTTGCTCCAAAAATCACGGGTGATGTGTTCGCTTCCCGCTACGCCAATCGATTTAAAAAAGGCATAGGCGGTGTTTGGGTCATATTGTTCCAGAAAGGCTTTTGCCTCGGGCAAATAGGAGTAGTGCCAGGGCTCGTAGGCAAATCCGGTGCGAGTGGCATCATCGGTATAGACCAAATAAAATCCAAAACGGTGGGCGTTGGCTTGCATCCATTGGTGTAAGGGTGCAAAAGGGCCGTTGCCATGAAATTTTTCGGGTACCAATAGGCGTTTTTGATTGGGTGCGTTGGCATCGGTAATGTCAATGTCGGTGCCCCAGTGGTGGCGCGAAGTGCCGGGAATGGTGGAGTACTCCAAAATACGCTGAATGGCAGCCTTGGGCATCTGTCCCTCGGCGGTGTAGCGGGTGTATTTGTCCTCAAAAATCTGTTGTTGCCGCACAAACGAACGGTATGCCGAAACCAGGTGTAAATCGATGCCGTCTTGTAGTGCAGCGGCTTGCATGGCGCAAAACGCCTCGGCGGTGTTGGGTGTCAGTTGGTATGTTTCTAGCGTTGTCAGGTGGCTTTCATCTATCCCAATGAGGTGGGTGATATTGATTTGCCCCATTGCCATTTGACACATCAAAACAAAAATTAGGCTTCGTCGCATAGGTTTTTTATCATATAATAGTGTGTCCCTCCATAGGGGAGTTCAAAGGTGTCGCCCTGTTTTTGGTAGCCACAGGCTTCGTAAAAGGGTACGGCAATCAGGCGTGCGTTCATCCATACCGTGCAAATATTTTGTTGGCGCACATGCTGTTCGGCATGGGCGATGAGTTGCTTGCCAATGCCTTGTCCTTGAACATGTTCCAAAACGGCCATGCCACGAAGTTGTACGCTTTCTGGTTTGGGCAGTATGGTCAATACCCCAACAAGGGTATTGTCTATAAAAGCACCTAAATGCAAGGTGTTTGGTTCGTCGTCAACATCAAAGGCACAGCTTTCTAGTGGTAAGCCTTGGCGTAACACGGGGTGGCGCACCGCATAGGTGTCTTTCGTACAGATGGCTTTTAGTTGTATGTTTGTTGTTAGTTGCAAGCGCTATGAAGATTGACTTTCGATTTTTAAAAGTAACGAATATACCCGAAATCATTCCCTTGATGCAAGAATTTACGCAAGGGAAATATTCGGATGCTGTGCATACAAAGCGATTTAATGCCATGTTTGCCCATGAATACGACTGCATAGGTTTTTATGATGGTGCGGAACTGATTGGACTTTGTGGTTTGTGGTACCAAACCCGGCATTATTCGGGGAAGAGTTGCGAGTTAGACCACTTCTACATCAAACCCGAATATCAAGGAAAAGGATTGGGTACGCAGTTTATGCATTGGATAGGCGAAAAACTAAAAGCCGAGGGCTACGAGGCACTGGAGCTTAACGCCTATAAAGAAAACATTGCCTCACACCGTTTGTATGCCCGTGAAGGTTTTGAACACCTTGGGTTTCACTTTGTAAAGCGTTTGTAGGAATCCTGTATATTTGTGCATAGCCAACCCAATTTTTATTATATGAGACATATACTCATTGCCCTTTTTTTTGCGCCTTTGGCTATGGCGCAGTCCGATTACCGCACCTGGCTTAGAGGAAAGGTCATGTACCAAAACACCAATGTAATGGCCGCCAATGTGGTCAACACAACGACCCAACAAGCAACCATCACGGATGATAACGGCGAGTTTGCCATTGAAGTAAAAATGGAGGACGAACTGGTTTTTACTTCGTTGCAGTATCAAATTCGGGTGGTCAAAATCACAAAAGATATTCTGCAGCGTGGCCGATTGGTCATTGATGTAAACGAAAAGATAACGGAGTTGGATGAGGTCGTAGTAACCCCAGAACAACGCCAGAAATTCCTTGACTTACGTGCCGAAGAGTTTGAACAATTCGACTACGCACAAGACCGTTCTACAAAAGTGCAAAATACAATCATGCGCCAAGATCAACTCTACAACGGGGTCAATTTTGTAAACGTTTTTAAAGCACTCGCAAAACTTGTAGATAA
>JAURDG010000039.1 GCA_030828025.1 Flavobacteriaceae bacterium
AATCAATAACGAGCGAAAAAGCGCCTCTTTTGCTAAGGTTTGCTCCATCAAATTGCTTGATAAAATTGTTGAAAGTGTAGCTCTACAGGCAGCAGCGATGACTGGATTGCCACCAAAAGTAGTGATGTGTCCAAGTGCTGGAGCTTCTTTTAGTGTGGCCATGTGCTGTTGGGCAGCAATAAATGCGCCGACGGGAAGTCCGCCTCCTAAACCTTTTCCAATAACCACAACATCAGGAACTATCGTATAGTCCATAAAGGCAAATAATTTGCCTGTTCGCCCGATACCGGGCTGAATTTCGTCCAATATCAGCAAGGCACCTACTTCTTCACATCGTTTTTTTACAGACCTTAGATAGTCATTTTCTGGCTGAATAAAACCTGCGCCTCCCTGAATGGTTTCCAAGATGACTCCTGCGGTGTTTGTTGTTATTTTATCTAGGTCGTCAAATTCGTTAAATTTTATAAATCGTGTGCCAGGAATCAGGGGTCGATATGCGCTTTTTCTTGCTTCGTATCCCATAACACTCATGGCGCCCATCGTGTTTCCGTGGTAGGCATTATGAGCAGCCACCATTTCTGCGCGCCCCGTTACTCTTTTTGCCAACTTGATGGCGCCTTCAATGGCTTCGGTTCCAGAATTGGTCAGATAGGTAGTGTCTAAGGGTTCGGGTAAATTGTCTGCCAATAATTTGCTAAGTAAAACAGGCTCTTTTTGGACAAACTCTCCATACACCATCACGTGCATGTAGCGACGCAACTGTTTTCGAATGGCACGAATGACTTTTGGATGTCGGTGTCCGAGGCTACATGCAGATACACCCGCTACTAAATCCAAATATTTTTTATTGCTTTGGTCGTATAGGTAGCAGCCTTTGGCACGCTTAATTTCTAGACCCATTGGATAGGGAGTGGTTTGTGCTTGGTACCGTTCAAAGAAGGCGTTTAATTGTCCCATTGCCATTACCGAACTAATCGTTCTATTTTAGGTAATTTATTGGGTAGCTTAACACGAATAAAGGGATCTAAATCTACCCCATCAAATAAATCCTCTTTGGTGTTGATCCGCTCATTTGCGCGCCAACTAAAGCCTAGTAACTGCCGTGTGTTGGGTGGTAATTCGGCTTCTGGATAAACCACACCATCTGGGTTGTTGAAAAATGTAACCTTATCGATCGCACTATCTTCAAATTGGAGACGCATCGCACTACAAATTGCTTTGTCAATGCCGACCAAATCAAGTGTTTCGTCATCATACAAAAAATAAATCATCTCTGTATTTTGTATGACATCGACGGTCTCTAAGCTACGCTCGATAAACTTTCCTTTTAGTTGCAAGCCTTTAATCTGGTTAAAATTTTGTGGATTTATACTGTCTTGCTCAATCACAAAGGCGTTGTTGTAAATGAGTAAAGAATCTAAGACTTCTAGCTCTGTGTCTATCTTAAGGTGAATCTCGTCACCGGTCATTTGACTTCTGTTTGACCAAAGTACTGGATTTTTATTAGCTAGTTCTTGTGGTGTAAGAAATTGAACCTCTCGGTCAGTTAACGGACGACGAATAAGTTTCGCTCGACCTGTTTTTTGGTTGTAGTGAATGGAATCTGTCTTTCCACTCAAATTTTGTTTAAAAATACGTGCGCCATAAAACCCGCGAATGATGCGTGCTTCTGGCGGACCAGTGGCGATAAGTGTATCGGCATGAATGTACAAGGAATCTTGTTCTACAATATTGATGGCCAGCGCACGATGTGTCACCATGGCAGAGTCTTGAGCCTTAAACACTTCTCCATAATTTCCCGTAATAAATGAGTTATTTAGCGTGTCTGTAATGCGTATATTTTGTGTAGCTGAGGCGTATTGCTTGGCATCGTTAAAATAAATGCTGTCGCCAACAATGTTTCGATTGTTGTAATCTATGGACGCATTTTTTTTAAAGTAGCCCAATTTGTCGTTTATGTTATAAAATCCTTCTTTGCATTTGACTAAATAGTCCTCACCAATGATGGTTGTTGGACCATAAAAAAAGGCGTGTTTGATATCGGAATAAAAATCCATCCGTTCCGAAGTAATTGTAAAATCAGGGTGGTTAATGACCACTTCTTGCTCAAACCTATATTTTTTGCTTTCAGAGAGATAAGTACCACGTTTACTTTCAATAGTTGTGAGGCTGTCGTAAACAATTCCTTTTGCTGGGTAAAAGCCTATGTTCTTGGTACGGTCATAATATAAGGTATCCGTTTTTAGTTTCATATCTTGATTGTCGAGCAAGACATTTTCTTTTGCTACGGCCATTTTGGTGTTGCCGTCATAGCTGATTTTTTTTCCTGTAAGCATAAGGCTATCGCCCTGATGTAGGCGTACGTTTCCGTAAGCATCAAAACGATTTTCTTTTTTGTAAAAAAAGGCCTTATCTGACCATACATCCATCCCTTGATGCACAAGATGCACCTGTTGCGTAGCACTACGCTCCAAGATATTTGCGCCCGGATATTTTTCTTGATCTAATTGAAATGAACCTGCCTGACGAATCTCAATTTCTTGTTCCTGTGCCCATGCTACACAAGTGGCACAAAGAAGAATCCAAGCGTACCGAGCAGTTTTCATGGCGATTTATTCGGTTGTGCGAAAAATAGTTTGGCTTCGATCTGGCCCAACCGAAACGATGCTGATGGGTACCTGCACAAAATCTTCAACAAACGCAATGTAATCATGTAGGTTTTGTGGTAATTCATTAGCCTCATGCATGCCCGTTAGGTCTTCTTTCCATCCTGGAAAAGAGGTATATATAGGGCTTAGTTCCTCTGCGTTGAGCGAGTAGGGCAAGTGGTTGATGGTTTCTCCACGATAATTATAGGCTGTACAAACCTTGAGCTCGTCAAAGCCAGAGAGCACATCTCCTTTCATCATCATCAATTGTGTTACCCCATTAATTTCAACAGCATAACGCAAGGCGACCAAGTCTAACCAGCCACACCTTCGTGCTCTTCCTGTTGTGGCGCCAAACTCATGTCCCACACGTCCCATGGTTTCGCCAATTTCATCAAAAAGCTCTGTCGGAAATGGGCCACTACCCACACGAGTGGTATAGGCTTTAAAAATTCCATAAACCTCACCAATTTTGTTGGGTGCCACTCCAAGACCCGTACATGCGCCAGCAGCCGTAGTGTTGGAAGAAGTAACAAATGGGTATGTGCCAAAATCGATATCCAACAAAGAACCTTGCGCTCCTTCTGCCAAAATTCGCTGCTTATTTTTTTGCGCCTGACTTAAGTATTCTTCACTATCAACAAAAGCAAGATGCGTCCTCATGTATTCTACGGCTGCAAAGAAATCACGGTCTAATTCTTCGATGGAAAAATCAAGTGTAACGTTCATGTTGTCAATCATCACCAGATGCTTGTCTCGGAGAGCAGTATAAGTCTCTTTCCATTGCGGAAGCTCAATATCGCCGACACGAATGCCGTTGCGCCCAGTTTTGTCCATATAGGTTGGGCCAATTCCTTTTAGTGTAGAGCCAATTTTTGCTTTTCCTTTTGCCATTTCAGAGGCAGCGTCCAATAGACGATGCGTAGGCAAAATGAGGTGTGCTTTGCGAGAAATCAACAGTGACTTGGCAGTATCGATATTAAATGGTGCTAGATTGTCTAACTCTTGTTTAAAGATGACAGGATCAATAACGACACCGTTTCCTACAAGGTTAATTGCGGTAGGATGGAATATTCCAGAAGGAATCGTGTGCAGTACGTGCTTAATACCTTCAAATTCGAGAGTGTGTCCAGCGTTGGGTCCTCCTTGGAAACGAGCAATAACGTCATACTTTTTGGTAAGTACATCGACAATTTTGCCTTTTCCTTCGTCGCCCCATTGCAATCCTAGGAGTAAGTCAATGGCCATGAATGTTTAGTTAGTGTTTTTTTTGGTGCCGTAAAAATAAAGCGAATGTGCGTGGATATCAATATCAAAAACTTCTTCAATCGTTTTTTTTATTGCCTGAATACGCGGGTCGCAAAATTCCTTGACGTCACCAGAGTCGGTTAATATTACGTGGTCGTGCTGTTTGTCAAAGTACGATTTCTCATACTGGGCATATTGTAGTCCAAATTGGTGTTTACGAACCAATCCACACGCAAGAAGTAACTCAATGGTGTTGTACAAAGTTGCACGGCTCACACGATAGTTTTTGTTTTTCATTTTTATGTACAGCGATTCGATGTCAAAGTGTTCATCATTGAGGTATATTTCTTCTAAAATGGCAAAGCGTTCGGGCGTTTTACGGTGCCCGTTGCTGTCCAAAAACTGAACAAATACATTTTTGACTATTTCGAACTCGTTTTTCATTTTGATGAAACACAAAAAACAAAGATAGGCAACAGAGTTTAATCTCGTACTACTTTCTCGATTCCCGAAATCTTTTCTAGTTTATTGATCAGTACATACAGTGTAGCAGCGTGTCGAATATGCAATTTTATTTGACCGGTAAAGGTTCCGTTTTCGGTGTCAAACTGTATTTGAAGTATATCAACGTTGTGTGCGTTGGAGATTAGGTTGGTAACCTCATTTACCAAGCCAAGTCTATCTATACCCGACAGGCGAACAACACCTGTAAAAAATCCTTTTGAGGAGTCAATCCACTTAGCATTAATAATGCGGTAGCCATAATTGGAATGAAGGCTAATGGCGTTCGGGCATTCATTTTTATGCACTTTAATTCCGTCATTAATGGAAACAAACCCAAAAACACCATCTCCAGGAATAGGCGAGCAGCACGGACTAAGTTTGTATTCTAAAGTCTCTTGATTTTTGCCAAAAACAAGCATGTCATAGAAAGAAGACAGCTGGTTGCTTTCCTCGTTTTTAGCTTTTGCTTTGTCGGTGGGTCTTCTTCTAAAAAATTGCCATAGCCGATTGTTTTCTTCGGCAGCAAACTTCTTAAGCATTTTGTTGTCAATCGTACCAATGCCAATGCGGTAATATAAATCTAAGCTTGTTTTAAGTTTAAAGTAGGACACCAAAGCATTGATGATACGGTCGCTAAACTTAAATTTCATCTGCCGTAGCTTCCGCCTTAGTAGCTCTTTACCTTCATCGGCTATCATACGTTCCTCAGACCTAAGTGCTGTTCTTATGGAAGAACGCGCTTTTGAGGTAATGACAAAATCCAGCCAACTGGCATTGGGCTTTGCTGTGTCGGAGGTAATGATCTCCACTTGGTCTCCACTTGATAAGATATGATTTAGCGGAACTATTTTTCCATTTACGCGCGCGCCTCTTGTTTTTTGACCAACTTCGCTGTGGATGTTGTAGGCAAAGTCAATGGGTGTAGCCCCTTTGGGCAACGATTTTAAATCGCCCATCGGCGTAAACACAAAAATCTCACTTGCATATAGATTTAATTTGAACTCTTTTACAAAGTCAACGGCATCTGTTTCTTGTGATTCCAAAACTTCGCGCAGCCTATTGAGCCAAATTTCCATTCCGCCTTCATCTTCTTTTCCGTGCTTGTACTTAAAATGTGCTGCATAGCCTTTCTCGGCGATTTCATGCATACGTTTCGATCGGATTTGCACTTCTACCCATTTGCTGCTTGGACCAACAACAGTAATGTGTAAGGCCTCATAACCAGTAGATTTTGGCGAAGATATCCAGTCGCGTAGTCGTGTAGGATTTGGTTGAAAATGATCGGTAACAATCGAATATATTTTCCACGCCAAAAACTTTTCGTTTTTAGGTGTTGATTTATAGATGATTCGAACGGCAAAGCGATCAAAAACCTCATCAAATCGTTTGTTTTTGAGCTGCATTTTTTTTCGAATGGAATAGATGCTTTTAAACCTGCCTTCAATTTCAAATTGTATGCGTTCTTTTCCTAGGTGACTTTGCAGTTGCTCCTTAAAACTTTTGATGTAAGCCTCTCGTTCTTCTTCACTTTCTTTAATTTTTTGTTCTATGTCTGCAAACACTTCAGGCTCGGTGTATTTCAGCCCCAAGTCTTCCAACTGAGATTTTACATTGTACATACCTACTCTGTGCGCTAGTGGTGCATAAATGTAAAGTGTCTCGGAGGCAATGCGCACTTGTTTTTCTTCGGGCATAAACTCAAGGGTCATCATGTTGTGCAATCGGTCAGCAATCTTGATCAGGATCACACGAACATCATCGTTCATGGTCAGCAGCATTTTCTTAAAATTTTCTGCTTGCACAGAAACGCGCTTATCTTTACTTAGCTTGGAGATTTTTGTAAGTCCATCAACAATTTTGACAACTTCTTTGCCAAACATATGCTCTATGTCATGAAGGCTCAGTGCGGTGTCTTCGACTACATCATGGAGCAAAGCCGCCGCAATCGACGTAGCACCCAGTCCAATTTGATCAGCGACAATTTGTGCCACCGCAATTGGATGTAAAATGTATGGCTCACCACTTTTTCTTCGCTGGTCTTTATGGGCATCAACGGCTGTTTCAAAGGCTAGCCGAATGAGTTTTTTGTCTTTTTCAGATAACGAAAGATAGGTGTTGCGCAGTAAGTTTTTGTACTCCTGAGCAATGATGGCGTTTTCGTTAACTTCTTTGGTATGCATCTGTTAAAGATACAAAAATTAAGCATTCCGTTGACGTTGTATTTCGTACAAAATTACGGCTGCTGCAACCGATACATTAAGTGAGTCAACCTGTCCCAGCATAGGTATCTTAATGGACGTAATATGTTTTTGCCTCCAAAACGAGCTAAGTCCGTTGGCTTCGCTTCCCAGAACCAAGGCAGTTGCTTGCGTAAAGGTTGCTTTGGTGTACGGAATGCTCTGTTGCAAAATAGCAGCAAAAACACTGAAATGATGATTTTTTAAAAAGGTGTTTGCTTCCTCGTTATCGCAAATAAAAACAGGCGTAGTAAAAAAGCCGCCTAAACTAGACCTTATGACGTTTGGGTTATGCACATCAGTATGTTGTTCGGTAATCAGAACCGCATCAACTGCTGCCGCATCAGCCGTGCGCAACATGGCTCCTAGGTTTCCAGGTTTTTCTATGGATTCCAACACAAGAATGAGCGCATCCTGCTTTGGTTTATAGTGCTCAAGGATGGCGTCTTTTTGCCGCAGGATGCCAACGACACCCTCTGTACTCTCACGAAAAACCATTTTTTTATACACCTGTAGATCAACAGAAGTATAGCCTTGGTTTGGGTTTATGTTTTCTTGCCATTGCGCAAATGCGTCAGCTTCAAACAATTCAGGGCACCAATACACATGTTCCAAAACGTAACCAGCTTGGTTTGCCCGCATGAGTTCTCGTCTTCCCTCAACAACAAACAGCTTTGTTTCTTTGCGCACTTTCGCTTTAAGTTGCAAAGAAAGTAGCTTTTTGACTTCGTTGTTTTGAATACTCGATATGTGTTTCATGGCATCATACTGTTTCATTATTATCAATAACCTATTCGCAGTTTATTAGTTCAAAAAAAAGCCCTAATATTGAACAGCCAAACTAAAAAATGCCTACTTGTGTACACTGCTGTTGTTGTTGACGATGAATCCCGCAATATCGCACTTTTCTCATATTATTTAGAAAAGTATTGCCCAGAAATTAAGTTGCTAGCTGCGCATACCAAAAAAAGCAAAGCCATTGCCTATTTAAAGCAAACCAAACCTGATATACTATTTTTAGATATTGTGCTTGATAAAGGAAGCGGATTTGATGTTTTAGATGCTGTTGGACACGAAGGTATGCAGGTGGTGTTGTGTACGGCTCATGATGAGTTTGCCCTACGTGCAATTCGCTATCAAGTGGTTGATTACTTGTTAAAACCTCTTGAAATTCAAGACCTTATAAATACAATAGAAAAAATCAAGCACAAGCTCAATGGAAAGGAAGACCAACAAGTTTTTGACGCGACTTTGTTTACAGAACTTCAAAACAAATCGACTGCTGCCAAAGAAAGACTTCCGTTGAGCAATAAAGGAGCTATTGATTTTATTGACACAGCAGATATTTTGGCTGTTGAAACCATCAAGTCCAGCCCAAAAAGTGCATTGATTTTAAACCAGCACAAAAAAGGCGAACATATAGAAATCAATCAAACGTTACTACAGTTGGAAGAAAAGCTGCCAAAAAAACACTTCTTTAGGGTAGGAAGAACCTGTATTATCAATCTTTCTGCCATCAAAACAATCCATCGAAATGTTCAATATATATGCACGCTGTCCAATGGGCATCGAATTTTTATGTCACGCAAAGGATATAAAGAACTTATCGACCATATCGAAAAAGTGTATGAAACCAAAATTTAACTTTTATATTGACTATGGCTTCCCTATTTTTGTCTGTAATGGAAACAACCACGCTGAACACCAACTATTTTATTGATTTAGAAGAAAAATACGGGGCACATAATTATCACCCGCTTCCCGTTGTCCTTTCTAAGGGCGAGGGTGTCTTTGTGTGGGATGTTGAAGAAAAAAAATACTACGATTTTTTGTCTGCTTACTCTGCGGTCAATCAAGGACATTGCCATCCGAAAATACTGGCTGCACTTACCGAACAAGCCGCTCGGTTAACCCTCACTTCAAGAGCTTTTCACAATGATGTTTTAGGTCAATTTGAGGCTTACATAACTCATCTGTTTGGCTATGATAAGGTACTTCCGATGAATACTGGAGTAGAAGGTGGTGAGACGGCCAATAAACTGGCACGTAAATGGGGCTACCTTAAAAAAGGAATTCCCGAGAACAAAGCACGAATCATCTTTGCAAAAGGAAACTTTTGGGGGCGTACCTTAGCCGCCATATCCAGTTCCGACGACCCAGTTTCATACAAAGGCTTTGGCCCTTATATGCCGGGCTACGATTTGATTCCCTACAACGATTTAACTGCATTAGAAAACGAACTCAAAGACCCTAACGTCTGTGCTTTTATGGTGGAGCCCATACAGGGCGAAGCTGGTGTTGTTGTGCCAGATGATGGGTACTTGGCAGGCATTCGAAGGCTTTGCGATAAGTACAATGTGTTGTTTATCGCTGATGAGGTGCAAACAGGCATCGCTAGAACGGGCAAAATGCTCGCTACAGACTATGAAGATGCTCGACCAGACATTTTGATTTTAGGTAAAGCACTTTCCGGAGGCGTTTTTCCTGTTTCTGCTGTTTTGGCGGATGATGCGGTTATGATGTGCATTAAGCCTGGCGAACACGGCTCTACTTTTGGCGGCAATCCGTTGGCATGTAAAATTGCGCAGGCAGCTTTAGAAGTAGTTGTTGAAGAAGACCTCGCCGCAAAAGCCCATGAGCTAGGGATTGTTTTTAGAGATCAGCTTAATGCTTATGTGGAGAATAGCTCCATTGTTCGTTTGGTACGGGGCAAGGGATTGTTGAACGCATTGGTAATCAACGATACACCTGAGAGCGATACTGCATGGAACATCTGTTTGGCACTTCGTGATAATGGGCTTTTGGCGAAGCCAACGCACGGCAACATCATTCGATT
>JAURDG010000116.1 GCA_030828025.1 Flavobacteriaceae bacterium
GGGATATGTGGTTAGTTTATAACGATCTAATTCGGCAAGTGCAGCTGCTCGTTCCAGTGCCATATCAAGTCCGCCAAGATGATCTACCAATCCATTTTTTTTGGCTTCAGTTCCAGACCACACACGTCCTTGAGCAATTTTATGCACTTCATCGTGCGCCATGCCTCGACCGTCTGCAACACGGGTAAGGAAGGTTTGATACACCTGATCAATACTTGACTTAATTTCTTCACGGGTAGCATTGCTCAGCGGTTCAAAGGGTGAGTACTGCAAGGCTTGCTTGTTGGTGGTTACTTGTTCGGCATTGATGCCCCATCGATCTGCCAATCTATTGACATTGGGCAACACGCCCCAAACGCCAATTGACCCTGTTATTGTGGTGGGTTGGGCTACTATTTCGTGTGCATTTGCGGCTATGTAATATCCTCCAGAAGCGGCTACATTTCCCATCGAAACCACCACCTTTTTGGTTTTTTTAAGGTGTTCTATTTCTTCCCAAATAAGTTCAGAGGCAAGTGAACTACCGCCAGGCGAGTTAACACGCAGCACCACCGCTTTAATGTTTTTCTTATCACCAATTTTCCTTAGGGCTTTTATTATTTTTTCTTGCCCAATGATATCGTTCGATCCTTCGCCATAAACAATTTCACCTTGTGCATAAACTACCGCAATGCGGTTTGGACCCGATCCGTTGTTGACATCTGCAACCCTTATATAGTCAGTAAAGTTTAACAGCTCAAACTCTGTTTCATAGGAGTTGTTTTTAAGCAAGTCTTTGTAAGCACGTCGTGTAACAGCACCATCAATTAAGGACGATTCCATTGCTTTTTGGGCATTGGCACCGGCTAAATTATCTGCCAAGGCATTCAACTCTTTTTTGTTCAACCCGCGACTGTTTGCGATATCCGCCAGCATTTCGTGCCAAATGTCATCTAAAAACCCTTGAATCTGGGTTCGGTTCTCGGCACTCATCTGATCGTCTAAGAATGGCTCTACAGCACTTTTGTACTTTCCATTTCGAATGACCTCCATGGAAATGCCCGACTTTTCTTGTGCGGATTTGTAGTACAGCACTTCAGCACTTAGTCCACGAAAATTAATCAGCCCTTCTGGGTGAATAAAGATTGAGTCTGCAGTAGAAGCCAAATAATAGTCGATCTGATCGTAATAATCGCCATAAGCGTAAACAAACTTGCCTTTTGCCTGAAACGCTTGCAGTGCTTTGCGCAGCGCAGCAATATTGGACACACCACCAAGCGCACGCATGTTTTGCATGCTAATCCCTGAAATTCGTGGGTCTTCCGCAGCGGCTTCTAAAGCGGGAATAATGCTGTTTAAGCCATAGGCTTCGGGGTCGATGTCTAAGGCTTCATTAAGACCAAAGGCTTGCGGTTCTCTGTCTATAATGGGTGCTTTGAGATCCAAAACCAACACGGTGTTTTTTTCCACCTTGACTGTTGCTCCTTCTTCTTCTAGGACAGCTATTGACCCAGCAAGAAAAACAAACATAAAAACAAAAAAAAGCGCAAGCGCAATAAAGGTTCCGAGTACAGAACTGATAAGATTTTTAAAGAATTTCATAATTGAAAGGTGTTGCATTCAAATATACATGTTTCCCAATTCTTTTCCTCATTTTTGCAGCATGGCAGTTGTTTACATTTCAATAGGAAGCAATCTAGGAGACCGCATTCAAATGCTACAGAAAGGTATAGATGATGCCGCTGCTGCCATTGGAGCTATTGAGCGCATCTCGGCTGTGGTCGAAACTCCGGCCCTTGGTTTTGCTGGCAATTCATTTTTGAACGCTTGTTTTTCTGTACAAACCACCCTAGCGCCAAAAGCAGTTATGGACGCACTTATTTCTATCGAAAAAAAACACGGACGTGTGCGCTCTAGCAATGGATATGCGGATAGGACACTGGATTTGGATTTGCTTTTTTACGATGATGAGGTCATAAATTCCAACGACCTCATAGTGCCTCATCCTGCGTTTCATAAACGCAATTTTGTCTTAGGTCCTTTGGTAGAAATAGCGCCAAACAAGGTAAGTCCAACCCACCAAAAAACCGTTCAAGAGTTGCTGCATGCTTGTTCAGACAACACCAAATTGAACCCTATTCAAGAAAAATTATTGCATCCCATTTATGCCCTTTTAAAGCAACACGCCTTTATCTGTATCGAAGGAATTATTGGCTGCGGTAAAACGAGTTTTACACGTGCCTTAGCCACGGCATTAAACTATAAAACTCTTGAAGAGCGTTTTGCTGAAAATCCATTTTTGCCGAAGTTCTACCGACAACCCAAACGATTTGCCTTTCCTTTGGAGCTTTCGTTTTTAGCAGACCGTTTTAAGCAGATTAACGAGGATGCAGAGCAATTGGATATGTTTCAGGCAGGCGTAGTGGCCGATTATCACATCAGTAAGTCCTTGGTTTTTGCAAACAATACCCTTCAAGAAGATGAGTTTCCCCTTTTTCAGCAGCTTTATGACCTGATGTATCGAAGTGCGAACCAGCCCAGCCTATGTATTTTTTTACGTCAAACACCTTCTCGAGCACAAGCCAACATCAAAAAAAGGGGTAGAAGCTACGAGCAAAACATTAGCTTAGAGTACTTGTCCGATTTGGCACAAGGCTATCAAAATCACTTGCCATTTTTAGCGCATCACATGAAACTCGTTGTGGTTGATGTTTCAGACTTGGATTTTGTTTTGTATCCTGAGGATATGAAAAAACTATTGACCCGTATCAATCAGCAGTTGGCCGAAGTGTCATAAAAAAATGCCACAGCACCACACCAGCAGATGTGGCAACGTTTAATGAGTGCTTGGTGCCCAATTGTGGAATTTCAATAACTGTGTCGCAGGCATCAATCGTCCCTTGAGAAACGCCCTGCACTTCGTTGCCCAAAACCAATACCGCTTTGTTTTTGGGATCAATAGTAACCTGATCTAAATATTCAGCTTCCAATACTTGCTCAACAGCATAGCAATGCGCTCCACTTTTCTTTAATTCATGTACAACTGCAGCAGTATCTTTGGCATATCGCCAAGACACACTTTCTGTTGCGCCTAGCGCAGTCTTGTGGATATCTTTGTGAGGCGGAGTTGGCGTAATGCCACAAAGTATTATTTCGTCAATTCTAAAGGCATCAGCAGTACGAAAAATGGCACCTACATTATTTCTGCTACGGATATTGTCCAACACTAGAACGATATTGGTTTTGGCAGCTGCTTTAAATTGAGCAACATCCAAACGATTTAACTCATCCATGGTACGTTTACGCATAAGGCAAAGGTACGGATTGTGTTTGGCTAAAATTGGTACTTTAGCAGGAACTAAATCCATAGCGCTTTGTCTAGCAAAAAAACAGCCAAAGAAACACCCTTGATGCGGCAGTACAACCAAATTAAGGCGAAGTATCCTGATGCGATACTGCTGTTTCGTGTTGGAGACTTTTACGAGACTTTTGGTCAAGATGCTGTTAAGGCAGCACGTATTTTGGGAATCTTACTTACCAAACGTGGGGCGGGTAGCACAAGCGAAACGGAATTGGCAGGATTTCCACACCATTCGTTACATACCTATTTGCCCAAATTGGTTCGGGCAGGACAACGTGTGGCCATCTGCGATCAACTTGAAGACCCTAAACTAACCAAAAAAATTGTTAAACGAGGCGTAACCGAATTGGTCACACCTGGCGTAACCCTCTCTGATGGTGTTTTGGAAGAAAAGAGCAATAATTTTCTGGGCGCATTGCACCTTAGAAATCAAGAGATTGGATTTGCCTATTTGGATATTTCTACGGGAGAATTTCAATGGGCTCAGGGAACTACTGCAGCGATTAGCACCATGTTGCAACAATTAGAGGTTAAAGAATTACTCATAGCTAAACCACAACGCAAAGTCATAGAAGCCCTATTGGGAACAAACTATCCTTTTTTTATGTTGGAGGATTGGGTATTTCAAGAAGAATATACTACAGATAAATTAAAGCAGCATTTTGGTGTAAAAACGTTAAAGGGTTTCGGGTTTGACGATGCCGATTTGGGGTCTATTGCTGCAGGTGTGGTTTTGCATTATTTATCTGAAACCGAGCATGCTAAGCTGGGTCATTTGGTGCAGCTAAAACACCACAACCCGCAGCAGCAGGTTTGGATGGATCGCTTTACTGTGCGAAACTTAGAATTGATATCGCCCAACGCCCCCGAAGCCATTACGCTTTTGGAGGTCGTAGATCAGACCTGTACCGCCATGGGCGGAAGGCTATTGCGCCGATGGATTACGGCACCGCTCACAGACGTGGAGCGCATCAACCAACGCTTGGATGCCGTGGATTATTTTACCACACATGACCCAGCGCACGAACAAGTTCGCACTTGCCTCAAGCAAATGAGCGACATAGAACGCATGGTTGCCAAGATAGCCACAGCACGCATCAATCCCAGAGAAGTGAATGCCTTAAAGGCTGCCCTAAGCCAGACATCTAAGTTAACCAAAACATTAGCATCGGTTGATGCGCTGGCACCTCTCACAGCTCATATCGACGATAGCAAAGCCCTGCAGGAGCACATTACGCAATGGCTGGACGCAGAAGCACCAACACAGTTGGGCAAAGGACACACCATCGCTACGGGTGTTTCAGAAGAGTTAGACGAACTACGCACACTTGCTCAAGGTGGAAGAGACACACTTGATGCCATGCTTGCACGTGAGACAGA
>JAURDG010000146.1 GCA_030828025.1 Flavobacteriaceae bacterium
AAAACTAGATGGAACTTCAATATTGGATTTGGATTGCTGTTGGGTTGAGTTTTTCATTGTATATCGGCATTGCGATTTGGTCTCGCGCAGGCTCAACAAAAGAATTTTATGTAGCAGGAGGAGGGGTTCACCCCATTGCCAATGGGATGGCAACTGCAGCCGATTGGATGTCTGCGGCATCATTTATTTCCATGGCGGGTATTATCTCTTTTAATGGTTATGACGGTTCGGTATACCTTATGGGCTGGACAGGGGGTTATGTGCTTCTTGCCTTACTACTAGCACCATATCTCCGAAAATTTGGCAAGTTTACCGTACCTGACTTTATAGGGGACAGGTATTACTCAAACACCGCACGCTCGGTAGCTGTGTTTTGTGCGCTGATTGTTTCCTTTACCTATATCGCTGGACAAATGCGAGGGGTAGGGGTTGTGTTTTCCAGATACCTAGAAGTAGACATTGTAACAGGCGTACTGATCGGTATGGGGATTGTTTTGTTTTATGCGGTCTTAGGAGGTATGAAAGGGATTACCTATACCCAAGTAGCACAGTACTGCGTTTTGATCTTTGCCTTTATGGTGCCCGCGATCTATATCTCATTTCTTGTGACTGGTAATGTAATCCCACAACTCGGCTTTGGGTCAAGTGGTGCAGATGGGGTTTATCTTTTGGACAAGCTCGATGGCTTGCATAGAGAACTGGGCTTCCATGAATACACTTCAGGAAGCAAATCCATGTTTGATGTCTTTTGTATTACCATGGCACTGATGGTTGGAACAGCAGGACTTCCTCATGTGATTGTTCGCTTCTTTACAGTAAAAAAAGTCAGCGATGCGCGTAAGTCTGCGGGATGGGCACTGTTGTTTATTGCCATACTATATACCACAGCTCCAGCCATTGCCGTATTTTCAAGAACCAATCTTATTGAAACGGTAAGCAACCAGCCATACGATCAAATGCCGTATTGGTTTGAAAAATGGGAGACCACAGGACTGCTTGGTTTTACAGACAAAAACGAAGACGGACTTATTCAATACACGGCCGATACAACAACCAACGAACTGACAGTAGATGCAGATATCATGGTGCTTGCCAATCCAGAAATAGCACAGCTTCCCAATTGGGTGATTGCTCTGCTAGCAGCAGGG
This sequence comes from Flavobacteriaceae bacterium, assembly GCA_030828025.1. GTDB lineage: Bacteria > Bacteroidota > Bacteroidia > Flavobacteriales > Flavobacteriaceae > UBA7446. The sequence goes on from JAURDG010000146.1 coordinate 1,149, forward strand.
GCACTGGCGGCAGCACTTTCTACAGCAGCAGGACTACTACTGGTTATATCATCAGCAGTATCACACGATTTACTCAAAAAAATGGTGATGCCCAATATTTCCGACAAAGGAGAACTCATAGCCGCTCGTATTGCTGCTACAGGTGCTGTTTGCTTGGCGGGTTACTTTGGGGTTAATCCCCCTGGCTTTGTAGCAGCTACGGTTGCCTTGGCATTTGGACTGGCAGCATCCTCTTTTTTCCCGGCTATACTATTGGGAATATTCTCCAAACGCATCAATAAGGAAGGTGCGATAAGTGGAATGCTAGTTGGTGTATCACTCATGCTGTTCTATATGCTCAAGTTTAAGTTTGGGTGGTTTGGCGGAGGCACCAAGGCCAATTGGTGGTTTGGGATATCGCCGGAGGGGTTTGGAACGATAGCGATGATTGCCAATTTTGTTGTTACATTAATCATTAGTAGTAAAACCCCAGCGCCAAGCAAAGAAATACAAGAGCTAGTGGTAAATATTCGAAAACCATAAATTTACTTATTCACATTTGTACGAAGTAATCTAAAATTAAACAATGAAATCAACTCACTCTGAACCAATTGTCCCCAAAAAAGTTATAATTCCCTTTATTTTACTGACCTCCTTGTTTGCTCTTTGGGGTTTTGCCAATGCCGTTACAGACCCAATGGTCCAAGCATTTAAAAAAGTACTAGAACTTTCAAACTCACAAGCCGCTTGGGTGCAAATGGCTTTCTACGGCGGGTATTTTTGCATGGCAATTCCTGCTGCTTTATTCATGCGTAAATACTCATATAAGGTTGGGATTTTAATTGGGCTTTCTCTTTATGCTTCGGGTGCCCTACTGTTTTATCCAGCCGCAATTACGGAGCAATTTTGGTTTTTTTGTATAGGGCTATATATCTTAACTTTTGGGCTTGCATTTTTGGAAACAGCCGCAAATCCTTATGCTCTTGCCATGGGTCCAAAAGAAACAGCCACCCAACGCCTCAACCTAGCACAGGCATTTAATCCCGTAGGGTTGATTCTTGGATTATTTGTTGCACAACAATATGTCTTAAAAAAACTCCAGTCTGATGATATAACAGACTTTAGTGCTTTAGACCAAGCCTCAAAAACACTGATCAAAACCACTGATTTGATGGTTATTAGAGATCCTTACGTTATTCTTGGACTCGTAATTATTGGTGTGTTTGTTTTGTTTACAGTAAGCAAAATGCCTGACAACAGGGATGATGGTCAGAACAGTAACATAGGACAAACTTTTAAGATGCTTTTTGCCAACCGATCCTATAGTCAAGGCGTTATTGCTCAAATTTTATACGTGGGTGCGCAAATCATGTGCTGGACCTATATTTATCAATATGCAGAAGGGATAGGTATGGATAGTGTAACAGCTGGATATTATCAAATGGCTGCATTTATACTTTTCACACTAGGGCGCGCAATTGGAACCTATATGTTGCGATTTATCAACGCTGGAAAGTTATTAATGCTATTTGCTTTTTTTGCTATTGTATCTACTCTTGGCGTTGTTACAATAAATAATATATTGGGGCTATATTGTTTGGTAGGAATTTCGTTTTTTATGTCTCTTATGTTTCCAACCATTTATGGAATTGCACTTGGAAAACTAACAGAAGAAGAAAGTAAAATTGGTTCTGCTGGATTGGTAATGGCTATTGTTGGCGGGGCATTGATGCCCAAACTTCAAGGGATGATAATAGATGTTGGAGGATATGGTGTAAATGATGTAAACATTTTCGGGATCTCTGAAATAAATTTTTCATTTCTATTACCTGCTTTTTGTTTTGTTTTTATTGCGGCATATGGGTTTAAGAATCAAAAAACATTGCGTTAAAGTACTATTCATAACAGAAGAAGTTTATTGATGAGTTCGATATTTTCTGAAAAATTTTAATGGCAATGGGAAAAAGTTCGAACTGCTGATATTAACCCCATTTTGCACAAAATCGCCCATTTTAACAGAGTAAATCTAGAAAATAAAAAACCTCCAACTCAAAAAGGGTTGAAGGTTCGATTGTAGAGCATACAGAAAAAATATCGAACTCAATTACGGAAAGCTTAGCTCAATTTTCAAAACTATTTGGTAATTAATAATTTTCCGGTAAATAATTTTTTGAATTTTAAGTATTAAGCCGAAATTAACAGTAAATTAATGGATGTTAATTTACTTGCTTCTAATAATTATTTAAAAAAAAAATAATATCACTTAAAATCATTAATGTGGCCAACTCTATAAACCAAAAATTAATATGTCAAAAACAAAACAATTGGATTGGTATTTTATTACTCCCCTTCTATGTTCTGTTTTCACATGTTATTTTCGCACAATTTGAACCCAAGGTACTTTTTTATAATGATTCAAATCAATTGGTTTATGTTTCTGATAATGATGGAAATCACATTCCTGATTTTAGTTACGCAGGATATAAAAATGGTGAAACAGATTTACCAATTCTAACTGTTGTTAAAGAAATAAGCCCTGTAGTTGGGGATAATACAGCACATATTCAAGCTGCTATCGATGAAGTTGAAGCCTTGCCTTTAAATGCAAATGGGCATAGGGGGGCTTTGTTGCTGCTTCCAGGAGAATATCGCGTCAATGGCGTTTTAACTATAAGCGCTGATGGAGTTGTCTTGCGAGGATCTGGAGATGGCGCAGATGCTGCATCAAACACAATTATTGTTGGAGTTGGAAACACTCCATCAGAAAGAACCTTGATTACTGTAGGGACTGGCAACAAGCCTGGTTTCAAACCCGAAGCTGCCGGGACCAGAAAAGATATCATCAGCCCATATG
>JAURDG010000003.1 GCA_030828025.1 Flavobacteriaceae bacterium
CCTGTGGCTCATTTGCTTGTAAAATACCTTGTTGCTGGTCTGCCATGCGTAAATAAGTACCCGAAAAAGGAGACTCGATGGTATAAGCATCTTGTTCAAAGGTGATGTTGATGGCACCTTCAGTATAGGCATTAAAGGCAAATAGGATGTTATGAATACTTGCCACCTCGCCCATTTTAAGATAATGGTCGTGGCGATTTCCGTCACCTGCCTCTACAATCTTGAGGTAAAATTCGCCTTCGGGAGATGCTGCCAAACCTCGTGCTGCACCTTTGATAAAATCCACATAGTCTATGGTAAATGGCATGCCGTTAAAGTCGCTTCGCCAGCTAAACGAATTGTTTGCCGCCGCAGAAAACAACATATCATCTTCGAGAAGTTTACGTCTAGGCTCGCCGTTGATTTCCCCATCTACAAAAACAGACAAATAGGTTTTTTCGGAAAGAAAAGTAGCCGTTTGCTCACCTTCACGAATGGGCATAACCCCTTCGTAGCCGATGTAGCGTGTAATTCCTGCCCCAACAATTATCAGTATCCAAGAAATATGCAACAATAACAGTGGCCACTTCTGCCAACGCAACAAACGATAGCGTTTGATATTGCCCACAAAATTTACCACAAAGACAAGCATCATCAACTCAAACCACCACGCATTGTAAATCCAAATACGTGCTGTAGCGGTATCGTGCGCACTCTCGACAAAAGTGCCGATACCCATGGCTAGTGAAAAAAGAACAAATAGTAGAGCTGTTAAACGAGTGGAAAAAAGAAGGTTTAGCAACTTAGCTGCTACATTCATAGCTATTTTTTTGCAAAATTAAATATTTGAAAATGAATTACCTACAACAAAAAACCCGTTTATTTTTTAAGCCAATTATTGGCAAAAACACACGATTGATTTTCATTGTTTACACTAATATAGGTGTCTTCAATTTTTTCTTTCATCCATTTTTCAATGGCTTTGAGTTGCTTTTCCTTTAATGCCAAATCCTTAATACGCACATAATCTTGGGCGTAGTCGGCGACATGTTCATTAAACCTATTGCTGACCGTAACTATTTTGTATTTCTTATTCCCTGAACGATCCTCGTCCAAAATTGGGACAGAAACCTCATCATCATTGAGCTTCAAAATCTGGCTGTATAATTGTGGGTCTAATTTGGTTAATTCAAATCGAGTATCCCCAGTTTCTGGATTGATGAGCACACCACCATTGGCACGTGTTAGTTGATCATCCGAAAATTCAAGAGCTGCATCGGTAAAGGAGATTTCTCCATCTTGAATACGTTTTCGTAAAAGTTTGAGCGTGTTTTGTGCTTCGCCCAAGGCTTCGTTAGAAACCGCTGGCACCAGCAACACATGGCGAACGTCTATTTGTCTTCCACGAATTTTATCTACAGTAACAATATGCCAGCCAAATTCTGTTTTAAAAGGTTGCGAAATCTCGCCTTCTTGTAATCGATAAGCTTGCTCTCTAAATTCTTTGACCATCTGCGGACGTTTTCTGTCTAAGGTATATCTTCCGCCACGAGATCGAGAACCAGGATCTTGAGAATACAAAATCGCTTTAGATGAAAAGGAAGATCCGTTTTCCAGCACATCATTGCGCATGGTTTCCAACTGTTCTATGATGCGTTGTTCTTCTTCTTGGGACACTTTGGGTTCAATCACGATTTGGGCGACTTCCAGTTCAGAACCGAAAATAGGCAGCTCATCTTTTGGAATACGATTAAAAAATTCTTTCACCTCATCAGGTGTAACCTCCACATCTTCAACTATTTTGGCTTGCATCCGTTGCGACAATTGCTGAATTCTATTCACCTCAAACAACTCATCACGAAAGCTTTGTTCGGTTTTTTTATTGTAAAACTCGAGTACCTTGTCCATACCTCCAAGTTGATTGACAAAATAATCAATCGTTTGTTCTACATAATTATTGATGTCGTCATTACTTACTTCTATGCTGTCCTGCTCTGCATGATGTGCGTACAGTTTGTCTTCCATGAGCTTACCCAGTAAGCTACAGCGTGTTATGTCTTTGGTTGAAACTCCTTGTGAGTCTAAGTCAATAAAGGCTTTGTCGATGTCTGAATCCAAGATAACATAGTCGCCAACAACTGCAGAAACACCATCAATTTTGAGTCGGGTTTTTGGCGCATCTTGCGCCAGTAATGGGCAAGAGAAGAAAAACACGAGGAACGTAAAGACAAAAGGTTTAATCATATAATTCAAATACTTGTTGTTTAATGGCCTCATCCAAAACGTCGCGATCTAGTTGGCGTATCATATCCAACTTTCGTTTGTTGAGCAGCACTTGTTCTAGTGTAGCATGCACATATGCTAGAGGTGCAACCTCGTTTCGTCGTTTGACCTCAGCTACAAAGACCAAATATAGGTCTAAAGAATCTTCAATTTCAAAAAATCGATTACTTTTTAAGTAACGGGAATACAGCTCGGGTGTTGGGCGCGCCAATTGTGCAAAAAATGCCTGTGGACGATACCAAATAGAATCGTTGAGTATTGCCGCATCAAATTGCAACGAAATCGAGTCCAAATAAGCACGATCCTCAAAATTAAACCTACGTAAAGACTGTTGGATGCTTGTCCGATTAAAATTGGCTAAAGGAATTTTGATAAAACGTCCACGCATCAAATCTTGATGAAGCTTAAAATTTTGTTTGTTTTCTTCATAATACGCCACCATTTGATCGTCGGTAATTAATGTGTCCAAACGTGCTTTTAACCATTCTTCTTGATACGTACTGATGTATAAATCACTTCGATACTGCTGAATAAGTTGCTCTAGCTCGTTTTGCTTGGTTGCATTTAGATTAAACACCGCCTTATCCAACAGCAATTGCTCTTTTGCCCAAGTATTTATGAAATTTTGTGCTACGATAGCACTATCTGCGAAAGAAAGATTTTCGCGCAAATGTTTTTCAAGTGTTGAAGCATATAAATATTGATCACCAACACGAGCTACAACCTTGTCGGAAACTGTGTTTTCCAGCTGACAGGACAGGATAAATAATGAACAAAAAAGATATAAGGCGCGCATAGTTAACGGGAATAATTTGGCGCCTCTTTGGTGATTTGAACATTATGCGGATGACTTTCTTTAATTCCAGAGGCGGTAATTTGGACAAATTTGGCCTGTTTTTGCAAGGTGGCTACGTCTTTTGCTCCACAATAACCCATGCCGGCACGTAAGCCACCAACAAACTGATGGATGCTTTCGTTTAGTTCTCCTTTGTAAGGAACACGACCAACAATTCCTTCGGGAACTAGCTTTTTAATATCGTCTTCTACATCTTGAAAATAGCGGTCTTTACTGCCTTTTTTCATGGCTTCAACAGAACCCATACCCCTATAGGTTTTAAACTTTCTACCTTCATAAATAACGGTCTCGCCAGGCGATTCTTTTGTGCCTGCAAGTAGCGAGCCGAGCATCACGGCATTTGCTCCAGCAGCAATTGCCTTCACTATATCGCCTGTATAACGAACACCACCATCAGCAATAAGCGGAACATCTGTTTCTGAAAGCACGGATGCTACCTCCAAAATAGCGGAGAGTTGTGGATAGCCAACACCAGCTATCACTCGGGTTGTGCAAATAGAACCAGGACCAATGCCTACTTTGATACCATCTGCGCCTGCATCCAAAAGATACTTCGCAGCAGCTGCAGTAGCAATATTCCCAACAACCACATCTAGGTTAGGGTGAACTTCTTTTATCTGCTTTAGTGCAGCAACAACGCCTTTCGTGTGTCCGTGAGCGGTATCGATTACTACAGCATCAACACCTGCTTTAACCAGCGCATCTACTCGTGCTACCACATCGTGGGTTACCCCAACAGCGGCAGCTACCATAAGCCTGCCGTAGGCATCTTTATTTGCCTTTGGCGTTATGGTCACGCGGGTAATGTCACGAAAGGTAATCAAGCCAATTAATTTGAAATCATCGTCAACAACTGGTAGTTTTTCGATTTTATGTGCCTGCAGTACTTTCTCTGCATCCATCATAGAAATTCCTTCTTTGGCCGTAACCAAATGTTCGGAGGTCATCACCTCCATAATAGGACGAGCATTGTTTTTTTCAAACCTCAAATCTCTATTTGTAACAATACCGATAAGCTTGTTATCGTCGGTAACTATAGGAATCCCGCCAATTCGGTACTCTTGCATGATTTGCTTTGCATCAGCAACTAAGGCAGTAGCTGGAAGTGTAACAGGGTCAATGATTAATCCAGACTCGGAGCGTTTTACTTTTCGAACCTTATCCGCCTGTGCCTCAATGCTCATATTCTTATGCAATACACCAATTCCACCTTCACGAGCCATAGCTATAGCCATTTGGCTTTCGGTAACCGTATCCATTGCAGCAGAGACAATAGGCACGTTTAAGGAAATATTTCGAGAAAACTTTGAGGTGATGTTGACATCTCTAGGGAGTACATCGGAATAAGCAGGAACCAATAATACATCGTCATAAGTGAGACCTAGCGTATTGATTTTGGAAGGAAGCGATTGCATGGCAACGAATTAAAAAATGTTGCACGCAAATATACAAAAAATAAGGGCTTTATTCCTTGCGAAATATCTCGATTAATACAAAAGCGATGCCTAAAAAATAGCTTAGTGTCATAAGCACCCCCGAAAACAAGACGATATACGCCATAAAAGACCATCCATACCACAGCAAATAAATACCACCAAAAGTGACCAATATCGAGATGAAAGGCTCTACCAATAAAAAATGCTTTAGTTTTTTAGGGGCTTGTGAAAAGAACAGCAAAACACCAGAAGCAAAAAAGATTAGCGATAAGCTCAACACATGTGTGTGTATGATGGTCAGCATCTCGCGAGGACTTTTTTTGAATTTCATTACCATCACGTCGGGGCTATCTTCGTTTCCGTTGTAATTTTCTTGCATCCCAACTGTGGTGTTGCTGTCCGTTTGCAGCACAAAACCCAAGCCCGTCAGGTAGCCTACAGTAAGGGCAACAATAAATGCCAAACATGCAGCACGCGCATATTGCGGAAGCTGTCTAAGGCGAAAATTAAGCTTTGTTCGGTGTTCCATTATTTTGCCACGAAGCTAATGAAATCATCAGATTATTCATGGCGTTTGTCATAGATTTTACTGAAATTGTTGCGCCAGAGATAGCCGCAATGTTTTGTCTATATACAAATCGATCGGCTGGAGTTTTGTTTAAAAACTGTTTAAGCCAACGCTTACTACCAATTTCACTGCCATAATCTTCTCGATAAACAAGGACTTTTGCTTTTTTGATGCCGAAAGATGGGTCAAAAACCACCAAATAATCGTAGGTGTCTGTTTGACTTGATGCCTCACCGATGTAGGCATAACCTAAAATCGCATCCTCGTGAATTACCGTAAACAAACGATCTTGATCTATTCCAGGAACATTGTCTGTAAGTGTTTGTACAAGGTCAACCTCATGCATTTCAAAGGTTTTATTTATTTCGTTTTGCGCTCTATTGCTAACCTGAAAACTAAAGAATGTTGCTAGAAAGCTCCATTTTAGGAAAAACAAGGTCGCGGTATGGGAGAACATGTGAATCATAAAGCATTAAAAAAAGAAACCTACGCCCATATTAAATTGATCTACAGCAGTATGCGAAGCAGCTGTCTTTTTATACTGATAATCCGCTTTGTACACCACGCCCGGTGCAAGGTGGTACGAAAATCCAACGGTGGTTTCTTTTCGATGAAACATAGGGTTGTCAACAAAGCCGACAGCGGTTTTTTTGTGGGTATCAAAATCTTCATAGCGCACAAAAACATCAAGGCGTTGCTGATTGGTTAGCGGCAAAACATTGTAGGCAGCCTCAAAATAATAACCACCCATTTGGGCCCCTAAGTCTTTGTTCCCCGCAAGGTTATACGCAGCTACATCAGAAATCATGGTATTTACCCATTGCCCTCTTGAGCTAAAACGTCCCTTAACATATCTATAATCAGCACCAAACATCGTTAACCCTACTTGAGTAGCAGGAATATCAATTTCAGTAGTTTGTGTTTTTCCAGTATAAGCCGCCAAACCGAATCGTATGTTTGGAAGCCCATAATATTCAATTTTGGCAGAGAAATTAATATCCGAATTCACAGATTTTGCGCCTTTCTGCCGACCCTTTCTAAATCCATCAACTCCTCGTAAAGTATAGCCGTCATTGAACGACACAAAACCATTCATGGCATACAGTTGATAACGAAATGACAATTCATTTGATCGACCAGCAATACCAAAACCAATCTCACGCCAAGTGGATGGAATAACAAACTCATCCAAACTAGGTCGCTCTACGCCATTAAAGGTGGTGCCTTCATGATATTCATTGATGATACCCATAGGCACCAACATCAAGCCAGCACGGACATTCAAGTTGTTATTAAGGTTATAATTAACGAAAGCCTGCTCAACGTACAACTCCTGAACGTGTTCGTACTCAATCTCCGTTACAAACTGTACTCGATCGTCAAATTTGTAGGCAAACAAAAGCACCAAACGTTGCACGTCAATTTCGTTGGCAGCGCCATCATAACCGTTGAAATTAATATCACCATAACCGCCCAAGGTTATTCTGTTTTCACTGTTTTCGAGGTTGGATAGCTGTCGCATGGCACTATTTTGCACAGTCAAATTTTGTGCGATACAAATAAAGGGAAGTGCAAGAAGAAGGAGTAGTTTTCTAGGCATTTAGCGTTATTCTTATTTAGATTGCTTATAAATTGAGGCAAATGTACTGCCTAAAAATTGAATTGAAAAGCTTATTTGGAATTATTTTAAATAAGTTATTAAAACAACTGAAGCGAATTGTTAAAAGCGGATTCAAAGTGGAGCATGTTCACAGTTGTTTCTTGCTTTTGTTGCGCCAAAAAGGATAAAATTTTCTCGGTTGGAACATTGCCCGTAAGCGCATCTTTGGCCATAGGACAGCCACCTAAACCACGTATCGCACCATCAAAATTGCGACATCCCCCAGCAAAGGCTGCACTTATTTTGGACATGGCTTCAGTAGGTTTGGCGTGTAAATGCGCACCTAAATGTACGTGAGGATGTTTTGGGAACAAATCCGTAAAAAGCCTGATAATACGCTCTGGGCTCGCTACACCTACGGTATCTGAGAGCAGGATGCGCCGAATACCAAGCGAAGCTATACGGTCAACCCATGTAGAAACTAAATCCGTACTCCACGGATCACCATACGGATTACCAAAACCCATAGACAAATAAACAACCAACTCCCGTTCGTGTTGGTTTACCAATTGAGCTATTTCACCAAGGACCACTAAAGACTGTTGAATGGTCTTGTTCGTGTTGCGCATCTGAAAATTTTCAGAAATGGAAAACGGATAACCCAAAAAACGAATCTGAGGATAGCCAAGTGCTTCTTCAGCACCGCGCGTATTGGCTACAATAGAGAGTAGTTTTGTGTTCGTTTCTGTTAAGTCTAGTGCTTGTACCACTTGATGCGTATCCCGCATTTGGGGTACTGCTTTGGGCGAAACAAAGCTGCCAAAATCTAAGATATCAAAGCCAACACGGAGCAACGCCTGTAGATACCGAATTTTTTTATCCGTAGGGATAAACAGCTTGATACCTTGCATGGCATCACGGGGACACTCTGTTATATAAACGCGCGACATGAACCAAAAATAGCAAATCCTTCAACGTTAATTATTAACTCATTATGTAAATTTGCATTAAAATTGCTTATGATAACTCAAGAGCGCATTGAGGGTTTACTTACCTCCTATCGCGATCGATTGCTCGACCATCCTTTATATACCAAATTAACCTCGCCTGAATCGATTGGCATATTTATGACCTACCATGCTTTTGCTGTTTGGGATTTTATGTCATTAGTAAAGTCATTGCAACAAAAATTGACATGCACGACAATTCCTTGGGTGCCCATTGGTAGTGCAAGTACAAGACGGCTCATTAACGAAATCGTGTGGGGTGAAGAAAGTGATGTTGACCTAAACGGCAATCCAGCCAGTCATTATGAACTTTACATTAAAGCCATGAACGAAGTGGGTGCTGATACACGTCCTATTGAATCATTTGTTGGGGCAATTCAAAGCGGAACGCCTTGGGAAGTTGCCCTGGAGACGGCAGACATTCCAGCGGAGATAAAAAACTTTGTTCGCTTCTCCTTAGATATTGCTAGTGAAGCCCCAGCGCATATCGTAGCTGGAGTATTTACCTACGGTCGTGAAGACTTAATTCCAGACTTATTCATCAGTATTGTACGTGGTTTGGCAAAACAACAAAAAGCAAGTGTTGCTACCTTATTGTATTATTTAGAACGGCACATCGAATTGGACGGCGACGAACATGGACCTATGGCCATTCAGATGATTCGTGAATTATGTGAAGACGATCCAGGACGTTGGGAAGAAGCATTGACGTATTCTCAAAAAGCATTGGAGTATCGTATTCGGCTTTGGGATTTTATCGCTGCGCAAATCAACTAGATATCTTTTCTTTTTTTACATTAGCCCCTAGAATTTATAAAACATGAAAAAGTTGACCATATTTTTTTGCATCATGTTTACGGCATGTGTTACAAGTCAAGATAACAGCGTACATAGTCCCGAAACATACGCAGCAAGCATAACTGCTGAGGAATTAAAAGAACATTTATACACCTATGCTTCCGATGAATTTGAAGGAAGAGAGACGGGAACTTCAGGAGAGATTAAAGCCATTAATTACTTGAAAGCGCAGTACGAAGCCCTTGAAATTCAAGGCGGGATGCCGAATGGTGATTACTTTATGCCCATGAGCCTTAATTCATATCGAGATGACAAAACAATCGAAGCAACTAATGTTTTGGCTTACATTGAAGGAAGTGAAAAGCCAAATGAACTTCTGGTCATTACGGCACACTTAGACCATATTGGCGTGGAAGATGACGGGCAAATTAACAACGGAGCCGATGACGATGGCTCGGGCACAGTTGCGCTTTTAGAACTTGCAGAAGCCTTTCAAATGGCGGTAAAAGCGGGTGTTCGCCCCAAGCGTTCAATTCTATTTTTACACGTCACCGGAGAAGAAAAAGGGCTTTTGGGTTCTAAATATTATACCGATAACCCCGTATATCCACTCGAAAATACAGTGGCGAATCTAAATATTGATATGATTGGAAGAATAGACGATTTGCACGAAGACAATCCAAATTATTTGTACTTGATCGGTTCGGATATCTTATCACAAGACTTACACGACGTATCGGTTGCCATGAATGATGCTTATGTAAACTTGGAGTTGGACTATCGCTACAATGATCCAACCACGGAAGTATTTGAGCGTGGGCGTTATAGAGAAAACCGCTATTATTACCGCTCTGACCATTACAATTTTGCTAAGAATGAGGTGCCGGTTATTTTCTATTTTAATGGGACACACGAGGACTATCATGCGCCTACAGACACGGTAGAAAAAATTGAGTATGCGTTAATGGAAAAGCGTACACGCTTGATTTTCCATACGGCATGGGAGATTGTCCATCGAGACGAGCGGCTACGCTTAAAGGATTAAGTTTACCCTTGTGCAGAAAAAACAAAAACCCCGAGAAATCGGGGTTTTTTGTTGGGTGGAAGACCGGTCTCGAACCGGCGACCTCTAGAACCACAATCTAGCGCTCTAACCAACTGAGCTACAACCACCATTTTGTCGGATGCAAATGTAATTCGATTTTTCTTCTTTATCAAACACTTTTATGCATAATAAAAAATAGGATTTTGAAAATTTTCAATTCTCAAGGGACATTAATATTTCATCCGAAATTCCATAAATCAATAACATAAAAACAAACCAATGAAGAAACTTCTGTTATTACTAATGTTTCCAATTTTCATTATTTCTTGTAACCAACCGAACAAGAATCCTCAAAAAAAATTTGCTTAGCTACTTCTTCCTACTTTTCTAACACCAGATGATTTTTGAATATTGTTGTTCGTACTAACTTTGTTTTTCCCTCCTTTTTTATCATGGGGATTTTTTTGTTTACTATTTCCAAAAAACTTACTAGACATATACTATTAAATTAGAATAGCTAATTTAAAAAATTAAATCAAAGACAAATTTTCTTCTTTTCGTTTTGTTTCTACAAATTCGCTTAACTAGGTTTAGTATATTTGAGGGTGATTTTATCAAAAGAACTTATTGTTGGCATAGCTGTTGTCTTTTATGGTTTGATTCTCTACTTTTCATTTAAGCCAAAAAAATGAGATAACGAATATGTTTATATTGGATTAAATCAATTTAGAGAATGGATATATTTAGTCACGCTTTATACGGAAAGGGGCTTTTTGGTTATAAGAAATACCGGTGGACCTCATTTTTATTTGGAGCACTTCCCGATTTATTTTCTTTTGGCGTATATTTTATAGTTCAACTTTTCGCTAACATTGATGGTTTTAGATTTGGTAGGCCCTTAAACGAAGAAATACCATTTTGGGTTTTTGAACTTTATAATATTTCACATAGTCTAATAACTGCGTTTCTTGTTATATCTATTGTTTACTTTATAAATAGGCGTCTTGCCTGGCCAATGCTTGCTTGGCCAGCTCATATAATTGTAGATATTTTTACCCATAGTATTGAGTTTTTTCCAACGCCAATATTTTGGCCGCTTTCTACTTACAGATTTGATGGAATACCTTGGTCAAACATCTATGTATTTACCACAAATGTTTTTCTGATTTTATTAATATTTCTTTATCGGCGAGTAAACAAACCCAACCCATAGGTATATCTTCTTCATTTTGTTCTACTACATGAACCCCCGCTTAAATAAGTTAGCGAAACATTTAAACATGATTTTCTATTGCTCTTTTGCAGTTTGTGTAATGAGCCTGGCCGCTTGCTAAAAGGTTTCTAGTGCAACTGAAATTGAAAGTAATGTACTTTTATAGAATCCAGAATGGGATTATATCAAATCTGAAATTGTTTGAACAGCAAGCAATCGGGATGTTGTAAAGCCCTCAGCGTAAGCTACACCTACCATTCTACCCAAGTCGGCAGCACGATAACGAATGCTATTTAAAAAATTCTCACTGCTTATAGGCGTTTCTGGTTCGTTCGAATCAGGCTTAAAGAACTGAGAACTATATGCTACCACAGCATTCATCTTTATTTCGATTTGCGCACTTATATCGACGACAAAGTCAGGTGCTGCATTGTTCCATTGGATGTAATGATACAACTGCTTTGGTCGCCATGCCTTTTGGCTAACGCCTTGATGGGTCGTTTGGATTTTAATCAATCCGCTTAAAAAACAGCTTTCCGCTACTAGTTTGGCTGCACGCCCATGGTCAGGATGTCGATCTGAAGTGGCATTACACAAGACTATTTCGGGTTGCAAAAGACGAATAAACTCGATTACTTTAAGCTGATGCTCTTTGTCATTTTGAAAAAATCCATCGGCAAAACCTAAATTGTAACGTTGGGCAACACCAAGAACAGCAGCAGCATTTTGGGCTTCTTGCGTGCGCAATTCAGCAGAGCCACGAGTACCCAACTCGCCAAGTGTAAGGTCTAAAATGGCTACTTTTTTTCCTGTTGCAATCGCTTTAGCAAGTGTTCCAGCACAGGATAGTTCTACATCGTCGGGATGTGCGCCAATGGCAAGAATATCTACTTTCATGGAGTACTTCCGTTTAGCCAATTCAAGACGGCAGCATCATCAGGTAGGGTGCGTGGTGCTATTACATCCACTAAAAAGCCATCTTCATCAATCAAATATTTTTGAAAATTCCAGCTAACACTACTATCCTTAACGCCATTTACTTCCTTTTTGGTCAAAAATTTATAAATGGGATGTTGATTTTTACCCTTGACACTAATTTTAGACATCATCGGAAACGAAACCCCATAATTCACGGCGCAAAAAGCTTTAATTTCTTCATTAGTGCCTGGCTCTTGCCACATAAAATTGTTGGCAGGGAAACCAATAATAACAAAGTTATTGTCTTTGTATTGTTGGTATAAGGCCTCCAGTTTTTCGTATTGCGGTGTAAGCCCGCATTTAGAGGCTGTATTTACAATCATTACTTTCTTGCCTTTCAGCGAAGCGAATGCAAATGGTTTTCCGTTAATATCATCAACAGTAAAGGAGTGTATTGAATTTTTCATAAGTTTATTTTGAGTGTGACCAACGGTGGTCAACAGCAGAAAGAGAACAAGCAGTCGCATACAATTTTTGAGCTAAGGTAAAATATTTGGTGTAAATGAGAACTAAACGATCTCGGCGCTTAATCCAGCGGCATGTAAACGAATGCACTTAGGCTCTAACTCGTCATAACTTCCTCGTTTAACGGAACATTTGCCCTTATAATGAACAATAAGCGAGCATTGCTCTGCTTGTTCAGGTGTGTGTTCACACACCTCGATAAGCGTTTGGATTACATGCTCAAAAGTGTTCACATCATCATTGTATAAAATAATTTCATGCAATCGTGACGGCTCCGTTGCCAAATCAAGTGCCGCTTCTTCTTGCTCTTTAGTCTGATCAAACCAAATCATACGCACTAAATTATAAATTTTAGACAAATCCAGCCAGACTGTGCCGTTTGACCATTTGGTTTTAGTCCGCATTTTTGTGCCAATGCCGTCAAATCTGCCACATCTTCCTGATGAAACCCAGAAAGCAGTAAGATTCCACCAGGTGCTAAACGTTTGGCGTATGCGGGAATATGATCCAACAATACATTTCTGTTGATATTAGCTAAAATAAGGTCTTGTTCTTGCAGTTTTAACGAAGAAATATCCTCGTTTGAGAACGTGATAGCAGTTAGTTTGTTCTTTGCTGCATTTTCTTGAGCATTCTCCACACACCAGGTTTCAATATCGATTCCGGTAACCGAGGCTGCACCACGTTTTTTGGCAACGATAGCCAAAACGCCAGTGCCTGTTCCCACGTCAAGAACTGATTTACCAGTCAAATCGAGCGATATCAATGCTTTTAACATCTGTTGCGTGGTGGCATGATGCCCAGTGCCAAATGACATTTGCGGGTCTATAATTATTTCATGTGGAGTTGTAGCTGCAGGATGAAAAGTTGCCCGCACTGTCCAATCGCCAACGGTTATTGGACGAAAATTATCTTCCCAAACAGCATTCCAATTCTGTCCAGCAATATCTTCTGTTTTGATCGAAACCGCAACTTGATCAAAAGGAACATTCACACAAGCAGCTTCATCTATTTGGTCAGCGTCATCAAGCGGAATATAAGCGACCAAGCCTTCGCTTTTTTGCTCAAAACTTTCAAAGGGAAAAGTAGTGAACCAAGCAGCAACAAGTTCCTCCTTTTCTTTTGGGGTAACTGTTATGTGGTAAGCACGGTAGGCTTTCACCTCTAAAACGCATTGACGATAGCAGCAAAATCAGCCGCATTGAGCGATGCGCCGCCAATCAATCCGCCATCAACGTCAGGTTGGGAAAAAATTTCGGAAGCGTTAGCTGGTTTTACACTACCTCCATACAAGACAGAAACACCTTGAGCTAGCTCATTGTCGTACTGATTGGCAAGGACACTTCGAATATGCGCATGCATTTCTTGAGCTTGTTCCGGACTAGCCGTTTCGCCTGTGCCGATCGCCCAAACAGGTTCATAAGCCAAAACAATTTTTTTCCATTGCGCTGCATCCAAATGAAATAAACCGTCTGTTAACTGTCGGGTAACCACATCAAAATGAATAGCTGATTTGCGTTCTTCCAATTCCTCGCCAAAACAGAAAATAACGTCTAGACCATTTTCGAGTGCAGCATCTACTTTTTTAGCTAACAGGGCGTCTGTCTCATGAAAATAAGCTCTACGCTCGGAGTGTCCCAGCAGCGTAGTGTGAACGCCAATGGAGGTCAGCATTGAAGCCGAAACCTCACCTGTAAAAGCACCCGATGGAGCCTGATGCATGTTTTGTGCCACCACTCCTATTTTGCTGTTTTGGGTTTGTGCCACCGCAGCACCTAGGTGAACAAAAGGAGGTGCAACAGCTACCGTAACATCGGGGTTAAGAGATTGCGCCTGAAGCGCATCTATCAGTTCTTTACTCGCCGCAGCATCAAGGTTCATTTTCCAATTTCCGGCAACAATTTTTCTTCTCATGTTTGATTGATTAGTTATTAAGATGGATTAAAGCAAATAAAGCGTAGTTGATCATGTCTTGAAAGTTAGCCTCCAAGCCTTCACTAACTCGAGTTTCGCCTTTGTTGTTTTCTATTTGTTTAACACGCAATAATTTTTGCAGAATCAAATCGGTCAGCGAGCTGACACGCATATCCCGCCAAGCCTCACCATAGTCGTGGTTTTTTCGTTCCATTAGGGCTTTGGTTTCGGCAGCATGTCGGTTATATTGCGCCATAACCTCTTCCTTTGACAAGTCCGGTTGGTCGGCAACACCTAGTTCCAGTTGAATAAGTGCCATGATGGAATAGTTGACAATGCCAATAAATTCAGCTTCTTCACCTTCATCGACTTTCTTAGCAGCTACTTCTTGCAAGGTGCGAATACGCTGCGCTTTAATAAAAATCTGATCGGTCAAGGAGCTTGGGCGCAAGATCCGCCAAGCACAACCGTAATCGCCCATTTTTTGTTCAAAAAGGGATTTGCATTTAGTAGCTGCGGTTATATATTGTGCCTCTGTATGCGCCATCAAATTTGATTTGTTGTAAATTTCAGGCAAAAATGGACATGTTTTGGTTCCAAGTCAACAATTTTAACTGCTTTTTATGAACATTAGTTGCAACGGTAACATCATCGACCTATCCACACCCAAAGTGATGGGTATTTTAAACCTTACACCTGATTCATTTTTTGACGGCGGCAAGTATTCCACATTGCCACAAGCACTCAAGCAAGCCGAAAAGATGTTGTCTGAAGGTGCTACATTTATTGATGTTGGTGGTGCAAGCAGCAAGCCAGGTGCCGTAGAAATCTCATTGGAAGAAGAATTAAAACGTGTACTGCCTATTATTGAGCAACTTCACATTAACTTTCCTGATGCTGTCATTTCTATTGACACTTACCGAAGTGAGGTAGCCAAGCAAGCGGTGGCGGCTGGCGCACAAATAGTCAATGATATTTCCGCCGGAAACCTAGATGACAAGATGCTGCAAACGGTGGGTACTTTAGGTGTGCCCTACATTGCCATGCACATGCAAGGAACACCACAAAACATGCAAAAAAATCCAAATTACAATGATGTCCTCTTGAGCGTGCGTACTTTTTTTAGCAAAAAAATCGCTGAAGCGAAACGTGCAGGTATTCACGACATTATTCTAGATCCCGGATTTGGGTTTGGTAAGTCAATTGACTATAACTATACGTTGCTGCGTCATCTTGATAGTCTAATCATTGACGGCACGCCCCTGTTGGTAGGCGTATCACGCAAGTCCATGATTTATAAAACACTTGGTCTAACAGCTGATGATGCACTCAATGGAACAACTGCTTTGCACAGCATTGCGCTTGTCAAGGGTGCACAGCTATTAAGAGTGCATGATGTTTCACCTGCCATGGAAACTATAAAGTTAGTCAACGCCCTGCGTGGCATCAATACCATTTAATGCGTATTTTTAGCGCATGTTTGACTTTTTAGACTTTAGTCTTCTTGACGTTTTAGACATTGTGCTTGTTGCTTTGTTGTTGTACTATGCGTATCGATTGGTGCGCGGTACCGCTGCCATCAACATCTTTGTGGGAATCGTCATTCTTTACTTGATTTGGAAAATTACGGATGCGCTAAACATGGAGTTGCTGAGTAATATTCTCGGTGGTTTTATGAGCGTTGGGGTCTTTGCTTTAATTGTTGTTTTTCAACAAGAAATCAGAAAATTACTCCTTATGCTCGGTTCTTCTAATTTGGCTAACCGAAAAGTGATTAGTCGGTATTTAAACATTTTTGCTAGCAATTCGGGGCAACAAGAATCCGTACTCAATATTGATGCGCTCATTAAAAGTTTATCATTATTAAAGAAACAAAAAACAGGTGCCTTGCTGGTTTTGGAGCGAAACAAACGTTTGGATTTTATTAAACAATCAGGAGTCGCCGTAAACATGGAGCTTTCGGTACCGGTGATAGAGAGCATTTTTCACAAAAACGCACCCTTACACGACGGAGCCGCCATAATTGAAAACAATTTTATTACCGCCACACGTGTGGTACTTCCAGTCTCCGAAAAATCGAATATTTCGAAAAAATTTGGATTAAGACACCGTGCTGCTATTGGTGTAAGTGAAAAAACCGATGCTCTTGTGTTGGTTGTCTCTGAAGAGCGCGGAACCATCAGCTATTACAGAAATGGGGAGCAGATTGTCTTTAAATCTTTAAACGACCTCCAAAACATGATCGCCAAAGACATGAGCTAGATGGCTTGGGCAGGTGCTAAAAATTGAACTTCGTATAGATTTTTGTAATGCCCGTCTTCTTTTTGAAGTAATTCTTTGTGGGTACCAATCTCAACGATTTGACCTTTATCTAGCACAATAATTTTATCGGCGCGTTGTACCGTTGCTAGTCTATGGGCAATGACCAAAGAGGTCTTTCCTTTGGTAATTTCTTTGGTTGCTTTTTGAATAAGCTGTTCGGCATGGGTATCTATAGACGAAGTGGCTTCATCCAAAACCAGAATTTTGGGTTGAATCATATAGGCGCGCAAAAAAGCAATAAGCTGTCGCTGACCTGTTGATAGCATTCCACCACGTTCTTTCACATTAAAGTGATAGCCACCCGGAAGGCTAGAAATAAAGCCATGTACCCCTATTTTCTTTGCAGCAGCAATAACATCCACTTCTTTAATAGTACGATCCCAAAGTGTGATGTTGTTGTAAATTGAATCTGCAAACAAGAATACATCCTGAAGCACCACACCAACCTGCTTGCGCATCCATGCGCGTTGGTATTGTTCAATAGGAACACCATCGAGCAAAACTTTGCCGCTATCTATATCATAAAAGCGGTTCAGTATATTGATTAAGGTTGATTTACCTGCTCCTGTAGCACCAACAACAGCAACTGTTTCACCTGGATTCATTGTAAATGAAATCCCCCGCAAAACAGGCTCGTCTGCCTTATACGAAAAATGCAAATTGTCAAAAGTAACCGCACCACTAAGGACAACATCAGCAATTGTACCATCGTCTTGTATGGTTTCTCGAGTGTCGAGCAGCGCCATAACTCTACGCACCGCAACCATACCCATTTGAAGTGTGTTGAACTTGTCCGCTATTTGACGTAATGGACGAAACAACATCTGCGAAAGCTGAATAAACAAAAAGATAATTCCTAAAGTGATTCCAGAAGATCCAGCAATGACATTTAGCCCGCCAAACCAAACCAACATCCCGATGGTAATGGACGTTGACAGTTCAGCAATAGGAAAAAAAATGGAGTTGTACCAAACGGTCCGCAGCCATGCTTTTCGGTGCTTATTGTTGATTTCTCGAAACGTATCGGCTTCTATTTTCTCTCGACCAAAAAGCTGTACAATACGCATACCCGAAATTCGTTCTTGAACAAAACTGTTCAAATTCGCCACTTGTGTACGCACATCATCAAAAGCAGCTCTCATTGCCTTTTGGAATTTACGTGTGGCAAAAAGCACTAAGGGCAACACCGAAAAAACAACCAATGATAGTTTCCAACTTACCGACCACATGACAATCATCACTACCAGCATCTTGAGCAAGTCTGCAATAATCATAAATAAGCCCTGACTAAAAATACCTGAGATGGTTTCTATGTCGCTCACAACACGCGTGATCAAACGCCCAACTGCAGAAGTGTCAAAATAAGCCATCTTAAAGCCTAGCATATGCTTGTATAAGGTATTGCGCAAATCCAAAATAACCTGTTGACCCAACCAGTTGGCATAAAAAATAAAAAGAAACTGAAACACCACTTCAAGGATGAGTGCAATCCCCATGAGCACTATCAAATTTAGCATACCTTCATAATCCCGAAGGGTGATGTAATCGTCAATAGTAATCTTGAGTAAATAGGGGCTCAAGGTTGAAAAACCAGACAGCAACACCGCCGCCACAAGCACAAATACAAAGGTGCGGGTGTAAGAAACCACAAAGGTCATCAGTCTTTTGAACAACTGAATGTCGGGAATTTTATTTTTTGTTTTGTGTTCCATCGAGGTCAAATATAGTGTTTGGGTAGCTTATATTGGTTAAAAATAATCCATGTGCTGGCGCGGAGCTTCCTGCAGTGGTTCGGTCTTGACTGTCCAAAATGTGTTGAACAGCATCAATGGAAGATTTTCCTACGCCCACATCCAAAAGCGTTCCTACAATGGCACGAACCATATTGCGCAAAAATCGATCGGCAGTAATATGGAAGACCAACATCGAGCCCTGAGCTTCCCAATAGGCTTCACGAACAACACAGTCATAGGTTTTGACATCTGTTTTGGATCGGGAAAAGCACTTAAAATTTCGATGATTCAATAGAAGTTGGGCTGCTTGATTCATAGCCGCAACATCTAGCGGTGCTGTAAAACAATACGCCTGATCAGTCAAAAAGGGATTCTTATGCTGAATTAACTGATACTGATAACTCCGCGAGATGGCATCAAATCGGGCGTGTGCGCTATCAATTACGCCATGCACCGCATGTATTGAAATATCTTTAGGTAAAAAGCTATTGAGCCGATATACAAGGTCGTTTGTTGACGTGATCGTTGCCACCAAATCAAAGTGGGCAAACATTTGTCTTGCATGAACACCAGTATCCGTTCTGCCTGCGCCAACAATAGACGTTGTCTCGCCCAAAAGGGTCGTCAACGCATTTTCGATAAACTCTTGTACCGACAATGCATTGGGCTGGCGTTGCCAACCGTGATAAGCCGTTCCAGAATAAGCGAGTTCAATAAAATAGCGCAAAGCTGTAATTTTGTACAAAGATGATAAAAAAGATATTGTTGCTTTCCGACACCCACGGTTTTTTAGATCACCGTGTTTTGGGCTATGCCGCCAAAGTAGATGAAATCTGGCATGCAGGCGATATTGGTGATTTTTCTGTGACCGATGCGCTTGCGCATATTAAACCCCTGCGAGCAGTTTATGGCAACATAGATAACGCAGCCATACGGCAGCAATTTGCTGAAACCTTGTTTTTTGAGCTTGAGGGTGTAAACGTCTTAATGACGCATATTGGCGGTAAGCCCTACAAGTACGCCAAAGGGGTTGCGGCATATATTGAACAGTATAAACCAGATGTGTTCATTTGTGGGCACTCGCACATATTACGCATTGAATACGACAAAAAAAGTAACATGCTGTACATAAACCCAGGAGCCGCAGGAAAACATGGCTTCCACAAAAAACAAACACTCGTACAATTTGAACTGCACAAAGGTGCGATACAAAACCTTGTCGTGATCGAATTGGGTACCGAAACACGATAATATGATTCCTGTTGTGAATTCAATTGAATATTGATTTAAAAATTACTTTTAACAATAAAAAAGTTGTATGTTTGCCCTAACGGCAATCACTTCAGCCGCGAACAACCATTATATACTTACTCAATTAACATGTTTGAATTATCAGAACTAAAAGCAAAAAAACTTGCTGAACTCCAAGAAATTGCCAAAGAACTTGGACTAAAAAAAACAACTGGCCTTAAAAAAATCGAGCTTACGTACCGCATTATTGACCACCAATCAACCTTGCCTGACGCTGGTGAAAAAGCCGAAGAACAAGATGTGGAAGAGCAAATTAAACCTGCCGAAAATAAAAAACCCGCTTCGCAGAAACAAGATAATTCGTCAAGAATGTCGGACAAAAGAAACGACGACAAAAGAAACGACGACAAAAGAAACGACGACAAAAGAAACGAAAATAAAAACGAACACAAGCCTGGGCAACACAAGCACAAACAGCAACAAAACAAAGGAAACGGAAATAATAAGGGCAATCGACAACCACAAGAAAACGGAAACGCAGAAAAGCCCGCAGACCACAACATAGATAGTCGCAACCGCTATCGCCAACCCGATTATGAATTTGATGGCATAATTGAGAGTGAAGGTGTATTGGAAATGATGCCCGAAGGCTATGGCTTTTTACGCTCTTCCGATTACAATTATTTATCATCTCCAGATGACATTTACGTTTCCCAATCGCAAGTTCGTTTGTTTGGGCTAAAAACGGGCGACACCGTTTTGGGCCACATTAGACCACCAAAAGAAGGAGAAAAATATTTCCCGCTTATCAAAGTATCGCTAATCAATGGACTTTCGCCCGACATCGTGCGTGATCGGGTTTCTTTTGAACACCTTACGCCCCTATTCCCGCAGGAAAAATTCAATTTAGCAGACAAGCAAAGTACTATTTCTACTAGAGTGATGGACTTGTTTTGTCCTATTGGAAAAGGGCAACGCGGGATGATTGTATCACAACCTAAAACGGGTAAAACCATGTTGCTTAAAGACGTGGCAAACGCCATTGCTGCCAACCACCCCGAGGTGTATCAAATCATTTTATTGATTGACGAACGTCCAGAGGAAGTTACGGACATGCAGCGCAACGTTAAAGGCGAAGTGGTTGCTTCTACCTTTGATGAGCCAGCAGATCGCCATGTAAAGGTTGCCAATATTGTACTGGAAAAAGCGAAACGATTGGTAGAATGTGGTCATGATGTCGTTATTCTTTTGGATTCCATTACAAGACTGGCACGTGCCTATAATACCGTACAGCCTGCGTCTGGTAAAATCTTAAGTGGTGGTGTTGATGCGAATGCATTGCACAAGCCAAAGCGTTTCTTTGGAGCTGCCCGAAACATCGAAAATGGCGGTTCGCTTTCGATTATCGCTACGGCACTAACCGAGACAGGTTCTAAGATGGATGAGGTAATTTTTGAAGAATTTAAAGGAACGGGTAACATGGAGTTACAACTTGACCGTCGTATTTCGAATCGCCGTATTTTCCCTGCGATTGATTTGGTATCGTCTAGTACACGCCGTGATGACTTGCTCCTTGACGAACAAACCGTACAACGTATGTGGATTATGCGGAAGTACCTTGCTGACATGAATCCCGTAGAGGCGATGGAATTTATTAGTGACCGCATCAAGAAAACACTAAATAACGAAGAGTTTTTGATTTCAATGAATCAATAAATATATTCTTTAGAACAATTAGAAAAGGCATCCATTTGGATGCCTTTTTTGTTTTGAGCAACGGTCTCATGTATGAGTAGTAGCGAATTTCTACTCACTAACTTCACTAGTGCGCGTTTGCAACGCGCACCTATTTTAAAGGCTAGTCACGCGTTGCAAACGCGCGCCAGTGGATATAAAACCTTAGCATCGTTTATTTATATGGCAACATGTTTATAACGTGCTCGATAGCCTCTAATCGTGCAGCTGATTTTTTGTCTGCCTTAATGATTTTCCAAGGTGCAAAATCGGTATTTGTTTTGGCGAACATGGTCATTTTATAGCCTGTGCACTCATCCCATAAACGCTGTGCTCGTTCGTCAACGGGTGTCATCTTCCAGCGTTTTAACGGACTGGACTTTATATCGTCAAACCTTTTTGCTTGTTCTTCTTTAGTTATGGAAAAATACAATTTGATCAAATATGTATCGGACTGCACCAGCATGCGCTCAAAATCGTTGACTTGCGACATAAAAATCTTGTACTGTTTATCCGTACAAAACCCATTCACAGGTTCTACAACAGCTCTGTTGTACCAGCTTCGGTCAAAAAATACCATTTCCCCTGGCTTAGGCAATTGGTTGATATACCGCTGAAAAAACCACTGCTTTTTTTCATCGTACGAAGGAATATTCAACGCAACCACTCTAAAGTGTCTTGGATTCAAATATTCGGTAATACGTCTAATCGCACCGCCTTTGCCTGCGGCATCTCTTCCTTCAAACAAAATCACCACTTTTTTATCGTTATCAATAACCCAATTTTGAATTTCGATAAGTTCCTTTTGATGCGCTTTTAGCGCATGCATATAGTTGATTTCTTCAATGACTTTCTCCATATTCACTTTTCTGCTCTTTAAGAGTGTGTAGAGACCTAGTTTAGTATGAAGTAATGCCAGGGTTTCTTTGGTAAAATCTTCGGGTTTCATAGGCTAAATATCAATTTGAGTAACACTTCTATGGTAGCGCATGATAACGTTTGGATCAGGAAAAAGCGTCGTTTTTGCTGTTCCTTTATCGTCATAATCAAACTGTGACAATACGTAGCGCATGCTTTCCAGCCGTGCTTGCTTTTTGTCGTTGGTCTTGACGATTATCCAAGGACAAAAGTTGGTGTGCGTATTGCTGAACATCAACTCCTTGTAGTGCGTGTATTTGTCCCATAACTGCTGTCCCTCAACATCAACAGGGCTAAACTTCCAGCGCTTTAATGGATTACTTAAGCGGGCATCAAAACGCTTTTTTTGCTCTTCTTTGGAAATAGAAAACCAAAACTTAATAATCTTCAAATTGTCCTCATAAAGCAAATGTTCAAACTCGGGAACTTGCGCCATAAATTTATCGTACTGTTCTTTGCTACAAAAACCCATAACGGGTTCTACAACTGCCCGATTGTACCAACTGCGGTCAAAAAACAC
>JAURDG010000192.1 GCA_030828025.1 Flavobacteriaceae bacterium
CATCCATCAAAGTAGGGCCAACCATTGCGGATGATATTAAAAAGAACTCGTTCTTGGCTGTCTTTGGATCGTTAATTGTCGTGTTCCTGTACATTCTTTTACGCTTCCGCAAATGGCAATATTCACTTGGTGCCGTTGCTGCGGTCTTCCACGATGTATTGGTTGTGCTAGGTGTGTTTTCAATCGCCTATACATTTATGCCGTTTAGCATGGAAATAAATCAGGCGTTTATCGCAGCGGTATTGACGGTTATTGGGTATTCATTGAACGACACGGTGGTTGTGTTCGACCGAATCCGTGAGTATGCTCGTTTGCACTCCTCTTGGGAATCGAATAAGATCGTTGACAGCGCACTTAACAGTACGCTAAGCCGTACGCTGAATACATCATTAACCACTTTGGTGGTCTTGTTAGCGATTTTCATTTTTGGAGGCGAGGCAATTCGTGGCTTTATGTTCGCACTGATAGTCGGTGTGCTCGTAGGAACGTATTCTTCCTTGTTTATTGCTACGCCCGTAATGTTCGATACGTCAAAAAAGATAAAGAAAAGCTAAGCAGCTTTTGTTTTTCTTGAGTATAGGATTAATCCGACACCAATGAGGATAAGCGGAATGCTGAGCCATTGACCTGTAGAAAGTAATCCGAGTTGCTCACCAAAACCGTCTTGGCTTTCCTTGACAAATTCTGCTAAAAAGCGAACGCTAAAGAGCAAAGCAAAAAAACAGCCGATAAGGAAGCCATGCTGATTTCGCCTTTGTTGGTTTTTATAGACGAGCATGAGGATGGCAAACACAATCAAATAGCCCAAAGATTCGTAAAGCTGTACCGGATGTCTGGCGGCAGTATCGCCGATATTTTGAAAAACAACACCAAAACGACTTCCTGTGTACGTGCCAACAATTTCTGAATTGAAAAAGTTGCCAATACGCACAAAAGCACCACCCAAAGCGACAGTAATACAAATTCTGTCGAGCAACCATAGCAATGAAGCATATTTGTATTTACGCACATACAGATAAAGGGCAACAGAGATGCCAATAACTGCTCCATGGCTAGCAAGCCCTCTAAAGCCAACAAACTTCCAGCCATCATCTGTTATTTTTACAGGAAGAAATATTTCGAGTAAGTTATGCTGGAAATAATCCCAATTGTAAAAAAATACCTCGCCAAGCCGTGCACCAATCAACGTACCCAAAATCATGTACAGCAGGAGTGGGTCGATATACTTTTGCGAAACACCCTCTTTTTTGTAGAAATACTTCATCAGACGCAAACCAGTTGCAAAAGCGATGACAAACATCAAGCTGTAGTAATAGAGCTTAAAACTTCCAAGACTTAAGGCAACCGGATCGGGTGCCCACAAAAATTTGAGTGCTAACATGGGTTTAATTTTACCCAAAGATACACCAAAAACTCCTAGTCAGGAACAGGGTCGCTTCCCTGACCACCCCATGGATGACAACTACTGATGCGCTTTAGCGCAAGCCAACCTCCTTTGATAATCCCGTGCTTTTGTAAGGATTCAATGCTGTAGTGAGAACAAGTAGGATAATACCTGCATGAAGCAGGAAATAGTGGTGAAATAAGCGTTTGATACAAACGTATCAGCACTACAAAAGGAAAGATGAAAATCTTGCTCATGACAGCAAGGTGTAGCTAGTGCCTTCTTTATCGTCTTTGAGTTGAATGCCTCTAGCCAACAATTCGTCTCTTATCTGATCTGAAGTGGTAAAATCTTTGTTGGCTCGGGCTTTTTCTCTGAGTTGTATGAGTACTTCTAAAGCTTTATCCAAATAGGTGTTTTGGCTATCACTAGCCTCAAGTGTGAGCCCCAAGACTTCATAAACAAACTGTTTAACTTCTTGATTTAAATGCTGAATATCTTCTTTGGTTAATGTTTCTTCGCCCTGTGCTACACGGTGTACCAACTTGATGGTTTCAAAAAGTTCAGCGATAAGCACAGGACTATTAAAATCGTCATTCATGGCAGCATAGTAGCCTTCAATATGTGGTGCAATAGCCACACTGCTCGAGCTGCTTTGGGGTAGTTGGTCGATGAGTTCGATTCCCTGTTTAAGTCGGGCGTAGCCTTTCTCGGCAGCTAGAAGGGCATCGTTGCTTAGGTCAAGCATACTTCGGTAATGTGCTTGCAACATAAAAAAGCGTGCCACATCGGGCGAAAATGATTTTGAAAGTAAGTTGTTTGACCCGTCAAATAATTCATTTGGCAAGATGTTGTTTCCCGTTGACTTGGCCATTTTTTTACCATTGAGCGTAAGCATGTTGGCATGCATCCAAGTGTTTACAGGTCTTTTGTTGTTTATGGCTTCGGCTTGCGCAATTTCGCATTCGTGATGTGGAAACTTTAAATCCATACCACCGCCGTGAATATCAAATTGCTTCCCTAAATATTTTGTACTCATTGCCGTACACTCCAAGTGCCATCCGGGGAATCCATCGCCCCACGGAGATGGCCAACGCATAATGTGCTGTGGCTCTGCTTTTTTCCAAAGTGCAAAATCTTGTGGCGCACGTTTATTGCTTTGTCCTGTGAGCGCACGTGTGTTGTGGATCATGTCCTCAAGTTTTCTGCCACTCAAAATGCCATAATTCTTGTTCTCGTTGTATTTGGCTACATCAAAATATACCGACCCATCCACTTCGTAAGCAAGGCCAGCATCCATGATTTTCTTGACAATTTCGATTTGTTCGATGATGTGTCCCGTAGCTGTTGGTTCAATACTTGGCGGAAGCGTGTTAAAGGCAGCCAAGGTCTTGTGAAAGTCCACAGTATAACGCTGCACCACTTCCATAGGTTCTATCCGCTCCAAGCGTGCTTTTTTAGCAATACGGTCTTCGCCTTCGTCGGCATCGTGCTCTAAGTGCCCCGCATCTGTAATGTTTCGCACATAGCGTATCGAATATCCCAAATGTTTTAGGTAGCGATAAACCAAATCAAATGAGA
>JAURDG010000203.1 GCA_030828025.1 Flavobacteriaceae bacterium
ACTATACTGATGAGGTTCTTTATTAAGGTGGCGAAAAGAATCCACAAAACCGCTGCGCACAAAGCCGTATAACCACGCTCGTTCTTCAGGCAAAAAGCCCGAAACCTTAGCGTTGCGCACGGGATCGTGAATATCAATGGCTTCATGACAAATGTTATAATCACCACAAATAACAAGATTGGGAATCTCTGTTTTTAAATCGTTTATATAGGCTTGAAAATCATCCATATAGGTAAACTTATACGCCAGGCGGTCGGGATTGGTACCCGAAGGTAAGTACAAGCTCATTACCGAAACTTCATCAAAATCAACACGGAGGTTGCGTCCTTCAACGTCCATGTAGTCGATGCCTGTGCCATACGCAACGTGCTTGGGTTTTTGTTTGCACAAGACCGCTACCGAACTATACCCTTTTTTCTGTGCCGAAAACCAGTAGTGGTACGGATAACCCGCTTGCTCAAATACAGAAAAATCGAGCTGGTCGGGCTGTGCTTTGGTTTCTTGTAGGCACAAAACATCGGGCGATGCCTGGTGCAGCCAATCCAAAAAACCTTTTTTGATGGCTGCTCGAATGCCGTTTACATTATAGGATATGATGTTCATGTTTGCTAAAATACAAACTGCGGCATAAAGTTTGCTTATATTTGGTGTGAACTAAATCTAAGTGCCATGAAAAAAATTTTAATTATTCCCCTTTTTATTTTGAGTTTGGGTGTATCTGCCCAAGAAGAAGTCACCAAAGTTGAGATTGTTAACCAGTTTCAAGAGGTTAATATTTTAGAAAAAAATGAAATTAGACTCAATGCGCTTGATCTTTTAATACATCCTGCGTTGCATGTATATTACGAACGTGTTGTTAGCGAATCCAGCGGATATGGAGCTTCCTTGTTTGTCAATTTTGGAGACCACGATGCAACCAATCAGAACTTTGCTTTTACCCCATACTATCGCTTTTATTTTCTAAACCGAAAAGACTACGGTGCTAGCGGACTTTTTGTTGAGGCGTTTAGCTCTTTTTCTTCGGTAAACTTTGGTGATTATTGGTTCATTGATGATGGAATAACTAAAAATGCGGATGAGTTCCAGTTCTCTATGGGCGTTGGCCTTGGGAAAAAATGGGTAAACCGCAGCGGCTTTACGTTTGAAGTCTTTGCCGGTGTAGGACGATATTTTATCGACCGTGAGGGTCAAAACTATTCAAACCCCGAAACCCACGGGCGTATTGGCTTCTCTATCGGAAAGCGGTTTTAATCGTCTGGCAAGCTATTCTTATACGAGCTTTGCACCCTTGTAAAGCAAACTTAGGCACGAAGTTTGTTCGCTATTTAGATATAACTAAATCTTTTTATCATGAAAAAAATCATTCTACTAGGTGTTTTTGCGTTGGTCTTTTGGGGTGTTACTGCTCAGGAAGAAAAAGCGCCGACAAATTTTCTAAAAAACGAATTTCGCATCAATGCGTTTAATCTATTGCTTTTCAAATCCTTTGATGTCACCTATGAGCGGGCAATAACTGCAGAGTCGAGTTTTGGCATTAATACCATGTTTTCGTTGGAGGGCGCCAGTCGTTTTGAAGAAGATATTTATTACTACGAAGGCTTTACATTAACCCCTTACTACCGCTTGTATTTTGGTAAAAAGCCTTATGCTGGCTTTTTTGGAGAAGCCTTTGCCGTATTCGCCTCCGGGCAATATAATTATTGGGGTAATGATTATTACCCCTGTTATAACTGCTATTCTGTTGGTGGTTATGGGTATTCCTTAAAAAGTTTTACCGAGTTTGGTGTCGGTTTAGCTTTTGGCGTAAAGCTCATCAGAAGACCCAATTTCATAGTAAATATTCACGGTGGAGCGGCTCGGAACTTTCTCAATTCAACATATGGTCCTGCTGTAACCCCAAGAGCAAGTATATCGTTTGGGTGGCGGTATTAAAGGTCCGCCAACCATGTTTGAAACGCAACGGCTTTGGCAATTTTGGCTTTGGCTTCGGCCATGCTAAGGCGTTCCTGCTCCATGCTATCCCGATGACGGATGGTAACCGTCTGATCTTCTAGGGTTTGGTGGTCAATGGTAATGCAAAACGGCGTTCCTAGCGCATCTTGTCTGCGGTAACGTCTGCCTACAGCATCTTTTTCGTCATAAGCAACGGCCATATCCCATTTTAAATCATCAACGATGGATTTGGCAATGTCTGGCAAGCCGTCTTTTTTAACCAGCGGCAAAACAGCAACTTTAGTCGGTGCCACCACAGCGGGCAAACGCAACACGGTCCGGCTAGAGCCATCTTCCAAGGTTTCTTCTTGCAAAGCATGCGAGAATACCGCCAAAAACAACCGATCTAACCCAATAGAGGTCTCCAACACATAGGGCACGTAATTTTCTTGACGCTCCGGATCAAAATACTGTAGCTTCTTCCCCGAGTATTCCTCGTGGCTGCTTAGGTCAAAGTCTGTTCTGGAGTGAATGCCTTCCAATTCTTTAAAGCCAAAAGGAAAACGAAACTCGATATCACAAGCAGCATCGGCGTAATGCGCCAACTTTTCGTGGTCGTGGAAGCGGTAATTGTCTTCGCCCAAGCCTAACGAGTGGTGCCATTTTAGGCGTGTTTCTTTCCAATGGTCGTACCATTTTTTTTGTGTTCCGGGCGGAATAAAAAACTGCATTTCCATTTGCTCAAATTCACGCATACGGAATATAAACT
>JAURDG010000130.1 GCA_030828025.1 Flavobacteriaceae bacterium
CAAAAGAAAGTTGAGGAAAATAATTTTGGCATACGGAAGCGTTTGTTGGAGTATGATGATGTGATGAATGCCCAACGCGAAGTCATTTATAAAAGACGCTATAATGCGCTTAATGGTGAGCGTTTGCAGGTGGATATCGCCAATATGCTCTATGACACCTGTGATGTGATATGCACCACCAATCTGGCGAATAAAGACTTCAAGCAGTTTGAGTTTGAAATCATTCGAACTTTCTCGTTAACAAGTCCAGTAACAGAAGAAGCTTTTGAAAAGCAATCGCCACAAGCATTAACCGAGCTACTGTATCAAGCCGCAGTCAAGCACTACCAACAAAAAATGGAGGAAAACGCAGCACGTGTCTTCCCTGTTGTAAAAGACGTTTATCAAAATCCCAACAACTCGTTCAAACGCATTGTTGTTCCCTTTACGGATGGGGTGAAGACCTTAAATGTAGTGAGCGACTTAGAAAAAGCCTTTGAAAGCGAAGGAAAAAATCTGGTGCGTGATTTTGAGAAGAACATCAGTCTTGCGATCATAGACGAGTCGTGGAAAGACCATCTGCGAAAAATGGATGAACTCAAGCAATCTGTACAACTTGCCGTACACGAGCAAAAAGACCCGTTGTTGATATATAAATTTGAGTCTTTTGAGTTGTTTCAATCCTTTATGGACAAGGTCAATCGGGACATTATCTCCTTTTTGTTTAAAGGCGGATTGCCTACACAGGATGCAAGCAACATTCGTGAGGCCAGAAGTGTACGGCGAAAAGAGCGTATCAATACCTCCAAAGAAGAGGTCTTAAACCAAGACCAACAAGCCATGCGGCAAGCAGCGCAACATTCTGGAAGAGCACCTCAAGCAAAGGTGGAAACCATTGTGCGTGAACGTCCAAAAATTGGACGTAATGAGCGTGTTTCTATCCAACACGTCGTGAGCGGTGAAAAGAAAACCGTTAAGTTTAAACAAGCAGAACCCTTACTCGGCAAAGGAGAATGGGTGCTGCTGGAAGACAACTAAAATGATTGTTGTGATTTCTCCAAGCCATCCTTTCAGAGGTGGTATTGCAGATACTACAGATGCCTTTGTAACAACATTATTAAAAAAAGGAGAAAAAGTCACCGTGATTTCCTTCTCACTTTTATATCCTACATTTTTATTTCCAGGAAAAACACCTTATTCGTCCGAGGAAAAAGAATCAAGTGTTGCTGCATCAGCGAGTATCAACATGTTAAATCCGCTAAGCTGGATTCGTACTGCCAAGCGGATAAACGCTTTAATGCCCACCTTGGTTGTATTTCGCTATTGGACACCTTGGTTGGCGATGTGCTATGCCACCATGGCACGACAGTTAAGCGTAAAAAAAATAGCATGGGTTGATAATGCCTTGCCACACGAGCGAAAAAATGTAGATAAGACATTACTTCAATTGTTTTTAAATAAAATGGACGAAGTTTTGTGTATGTCAGCACATGTAGCAGCAGAACTCAAAAAGCACACAAACTTAAAGGTCAACACTACTTTTCATCCCATTCATAACAACTTACCCAAACCCATCAAAAAGGCTGTAGCCATAAGCGAATTGGGGCTTGACGACAAAAAACAATACCTGTTATTTTTTGGCTTAATACGCCCTTACAAAGGATTGGATATTCTTATAAAAGCACTGCCAAAGATTCTAGAAAAACACGCAAATGTCTGCCTGTTGGTGGTCGGTGAACCTTATGAGCCACTAGCGAAATACCGAACATTAGCTGCATCGCTAAACGTATCCGAAGCGGTATTCTTCCATGATCGTTTTGTAGCGACCAAGCATATACCGCTATGGTTTGGTGCCTGCGATTGGGTCGTTCAGCCATACAAATCAGCCACCCAAAGCGGCATAACGCCCATGGCAATTCATTATGCTAAACCCAGCGTAGTTACTAATGTGGGTAGTTTGGCTGATGGTATAGAAAAAAATATTGGGCTTATAGCCCACCCAAACCCCGATTCCCTTGCCGTAACAATCTGCAAAGGATTGGCTGAGAAAAATAAATTTACTGATGCCGCAACATTTAAAAAAATGCAGCAAAAAAGAAGTTGGAATACTTTTTGTGAAGGCTTTATGAATACCTATTTAAAAAACTAATCACATGAACATAGCACTTCTATCACTATTGACTACTTTTCAACTTTTGTCTTGTTCGTTAGCAGCACCAACACCCAAGAACAACCCTGAGCCTGTGGCTACCAAAAACTATGCAACAACACAAAACCAAGAGGTTGCCTATTTTGCCTCTGGCTGCTTTTGGTGTGTAGAGGCCGTATTTGAGCAAGTTACTGGGGTACACGAAGCTATTTCGGGTTATGCAGGTGGTAGTACCATCAACCCGACCTATCAACAAGTGATCCGTGGAAAGACAGGTCATGCGGAAACCACTAAGGTCATTTACGACAAAGATGTGGTGTCTTTTGAAACCTTAGTGACTGTGTTTTTTGGTTCACACGATCCAACAACGCTAAACAAACAAGGTCCAGATCGAGGAACACATTACAGATCTATTGCTTTTTACAAAACAGAGGAAGAAAAAAATATTATTGAAGCAGCCATACAAAAATTGACAGCTACTAAACGATATAAAAACCCGATTGTTACCGAAGTGAAAAAAATAGATGTTTTTTATCAGGCGGAAGATTATCATCAAGATTATGAAAAAAACAACCCTAATAATCCATATATCAAAGCTGTTTCCAAACCTCGTGTAAGTGCTTTTTTGCAAGCCTATCCAGAATTGATTAAAAAGGATTTGGAATAAACCTTAAATAGATTTTTGCAAACAACCACCCGCCAAGAACACCAAACAAGGTTCCGCTTAGCACATCTAGTGGGTAATGCACCCCAATATAGATACGACTATAAGCAACAACTGCCGCAAGAAGAAACAGCCAACGCATCCACCTAAACTTTTGGGCAAATAGGGTGACAAAAAAAGTCGCCATGGCAAATGAATTTGATGCATGCCCGGAAAAGTACCCGTATTTTCCGCCGCAGCCAGGCTTTACCAGCCGCATCACATCCTTAAGGGTTTGCTCGTGGCAAGGGCGTAAACGCTGAAACCCATCCTTAAATAAATTCGTCACTTGGTCAGTAAACGTAATAAGTATGCCAATTACAAGCAACATCCATAAGGTGTTCTTCCATCCCAAAAAGCGCCGCATAAATACTGTGAGTAGCACGTAAAAAGCTATGGTGTAGCGCTTATCGGTTACGGTCATCCAAAAGGAGTCAAAAGTCTCAGAGCCAAGACCATTAAGCCAAAGAAAAAGTGTCCTATCCCAAACCAGTAAAGTATCCATTAATCGGCATATTGATTAATTTCATCATCATAAAACGCTGTAGCCTGTTCAATCCATTGTGCTATTTCTTCGGTGGCACTTTCTTTATCTTCTTTGGAAAAAGTTTCCCACCATTCTAGGTTATCCGTTGATAGGTCTAAAATAAAACGAGGAAACTGCGTGTGCACCACAAAAACCGCATCTGGATATGCGCTGTTGTCGGCAATTAAAAATTCTGGAATAGGATCAGTCATGGATGTGTATTAGTTTATTTGACAAATATCGAAAACGAAGATACAACAACAAGGATGAAACGATAAGGCCAAGACACAGACCAATCCATACGCCTTGTGCACCCATTTCTTTCACAATACCCAAATAAAGCATTACGGGAACTCCTGTCAGAACGTAAGCCAAAAAGGTAACGAGCGTAGGAATTCGCACATCTTGCAAGCCACGTAGGCTACCTAATGCAACCACTTGAGCTCCGTCGAATATTTGAAAAAAAGCAGATACAAAAAGCAATGAAGCCGCAAGCTCAGCCACCGCAAAAGTATCTAGTCCTGTATTTGCATCGAGATAAAGCCAAGGCAGCCACTCATTAAAGGTTATGAAAAAGCCCGCAAAAACAACATCCAACAAGAGTGTTAACAAAAAGACGGATAGAGCAATGCGTTTCAACTCACGAAAAGCACGAAGCCCTTTTTGGTTACCTACACGAATGGTAGCCGTCACACTAAGCCCCATTGCCACCATAAAAGTCATGGCAGACAGGTTGAGTGCTATCTGATTTGCTGCCTGTGCGTCTTTGCTTAAAAAACCACATACCCAAATGGCAAACGTGAAAAAACTCACTTCAAAAAACATTTGCAATGATGAAGGCAAGCCAAGTTGTAAGAGTTGAATCAGCTCCTTACGGTGTAGTTTTTTTGGTATCATTTGACGGATAATGACTGCCGTCCGTGGATCGCGAAACAGCAATATAATGATAAAGGCTAACATCGTTATTCTTGAAGCCAATGTACCAATAGCTGCACCCGTTATGCCCCATTTTGGAAAAATCCACACCCCGAAAATCAAAAAATAGTTAATGA
>JAURDG010000046.1 GCA_030828025.1 Flavobacteriaceae bacterium
AAAATATTGCTCTTGGACGATTGCCTTTCTGCGGTGGATACCGAAACCGAAGAGGCTATTTTAAACGAGCTTAAAAACAACACCAAAGGAACAACCACACTCATCGTTTGTCATCGTGTTTCTTCGGCAAAAAACGCAGATTTTATCCTCATTTTACAAGAAGGAAAAGCTATTCAGTATGGCACTCATGAGGCCTTGATGAAGCAGGATGGATATTATAAGGAACTTTACGAACAACAACGATTAGAAGAATCTAGCGAAAAAGTTTAAAATGTTTATCTTTATAGCCAACCAAATCTTTATTCATGCTAGAGAAAAAACACTTCGAAAGCGTACAAGAATCGTTCATGCACGCAGGTTCTCGCACCTATTTTTTTGATATCAAAAAAACAAAAGCAGACGACTATTATCTAACCATCACCGAAAGCAAAAAATTCATTCACGAAGATGGTAGTCACCATTTTAAAAAACACAAAATTTTTCTTTTTAAAGAAGGATTTCAAGAATTTAGTGAACACCTCAACAATGCTATTGAATTCATTTTTGAACATAGAGGAAAAAAAATTATCCGCAAGTCTGAATCCGATGAAGAATCAACGGAACAATAATTAAATGAATATTATTTTGGTATTATTTTGAATAAAAAGTTGATGAAAAAATTTTTTATTCGCGTAATATTTTGAACCTTTAAAAGTTTAAAAATTATACAACACACAAAATAGTTATTCATGGCAAGAACTCCTTCCAACATGCTAGATTTGGGAACTTTCGCTCCTGATTTTTCGTTACCCGATACTGTACGTCAAAGCACCTGTACTTTTAATCAAATTAAAGGAGCTAAGGGAACAGTTGTTATGTTTATCTGCAACCATTGTCCTTTTGTCAAACATGTTTTTGATGGCATTACTTCGCTGGCAAACGATTATCAAAAAAAGGATATTGGCTTTGTTGCCATTTCGAGTAATGACGTGGAAAACTACCCAGATGATGCGCCAGCATTGATGAAACAAACCGCCGAAGAACAAAGGTTTACGTTTCCCTATTTGTATGATGAAACGCAAGAAGTGGCTAAAGATTATGACGCCGCATGCACACCAGATTTTTATTTATTTGACGAGCAAAACAAACTCGTTTATCGCGGACAACTCGACGATTCTAGGCCTGGGAATGGTATAGCGGTGACTGGAAAAGATTTGCGTGCTGCGCTAGATGCATTGCTTACAAACCGAGTAATAAACCCAAAGCAAAAACCCAGTTTGGGCTGT
This sequence comes from Flavobacteriaceae bacterium, assembly GCA_030828025.1. Taxonomy (GTDB): domain Bacteria; phylum Bacteroidota; class Bacteroidia; order Flavobacteriales; family Flavobacteriaceae; genus UBA7446. The sequence goes on from JAURDG010000046.1 coordinate 1,266, forward strand.
AACATCAAGTGGAAAGCCTAGTTTACAGCAACCAGCTCAACATCAAAAATCAACACAGCATTTGGCGGAATAACACCACCTGCACCTCGAGCACCATAAGCCAATTCACTAGGAATGACAAAACGGGCTTTATCGCCTACAGCGAGCAATAAGATACCTTCATCCCAGCCAGGGATAACCTGACCAACACCTACGGCAAAATCAATGGGTTGGTTGCGTTTATATGAAGAATCAAAAACAGTTCCGTCAACCAGTTGACCCTTGTAGTGGACACTAACCATCTGCCCTTTGGTGGGTTTAGGCCCTTCGCCACGTTGGATAAACTGATAACGCAATCCAGAAGCTGTTTTTTCAAAACCAGCAGCTAGTTTATCTAATGTTTTGGCTGCTGCTTCTTTTTCTTCTTTTAGGCGTTTTTCGCGACTTCCTTCAAAAGTTCTAAACGCCTCAACGGCATTCCATGCGGTGGCATTTTCACCAATGCGTTCAATAACAATGGATTCAATTACATCGTCTTGTGCCACCTGATCCACAACTTCTTGACCCGCTTCAACGAAACCAAAAACAGTATGCTTGCCATCTAGCCAAGGAGTAGGCACATGCGTAATAAAAAATTGACTGCCATTTGTTCCTGGACCAGCATTAGCCATCGACAACACACCGGGTCTGTCGTGTCTTAGCTCCGGATGAAATTCATCATCAAACTGATAGCCTGGACCACCTGTGCCGCTGCGTTGAGGACAGCCACCTTGAATCATAAAGTCTGGAATAACACGATGAAAATTCAGTCCGTTGTAGTATGGCGTGCCTTGCGGCTGGTGTCCGTTTTCCAAGTTGCCTTCTGCAAGCGCAACAAAATTACCGACCGTTCCGGGAGTTTCTTTATGGGTAAGACGAACACGAATGCTTCCTTTTTCTGTGTTAAAAATAGCGAATATACCTTCGTTCATAACTATTTTTTGCGCTGCGAAAGTAGAAAAAAAAGGTTAGTTAGCTACTTCACTGAGGAATTTAATTCGGAATACACGCAAGTCGTCTTCCTCATAATCGCCGTCAAATTCCGCAACAGCTGCTCGAATGTCATCACTCTCTGCATCCAAGAAGTATTCCGAAAGCTCTTCTTGCTGCTCTTCGTCAAAGAGTTCGTCTATGGCATACTGAATATTAACCTTAGTTCCTGAAAACACGATCGTCTCTAGTTGACTTACAAAATCAGAAAATTCCATTCCCTTGGCTTGTGCGATATCATTCAATGGGAGTTTGCGATCAATATTCTGAATGATGTACAGCTTTAAAGCAGAGTTGGCTCCCGTACTTTTAATGATTAAGTCCTCTGGGCGAATTATATCATTTTCTTCAGTGTAATTTTTAATTAATTCAACAAAAGGTTGACCAAACTTTTTGGCTTTGCCCTCGCCTACTCCGTGAATATTTTTGAGTTCGTCAATGGTAATGGGATACTTGATGAGCATATCGTCGATTGATGTCTCTTGAAAAACGGCATAAGGCGGCACGCCAAATTTATGTGCAACATCTTTGCGAAGTGCTATGAGCATTTTTTGCAGTTTTACCTCAAAACCACCTGATTTTTTTGGCAAGGATGCTGAGACCGTTCCATCGTAATTATGGTTTTCGGTCATCATAAAGCTATGCGGTTTTTGGAGAAATGTTTCTCCAGCGCTACTGATTTTTATCACGCCGTAGGATTCAATCTCCTTAGACAAATAACCTGCCACTAAAATTTGAGTAAGCAAGGCTTTCCAATGCGCCTTAGACTTGTCTTTTCCACTTCCAAACAGCGGGTTAGTGCGCATGCGATGCGAAACCAAAATAGGGGTCTCTTGTCCCGTCATAATATGGATAAGCTCCTTGATTTTGTACTGTTCATTGGTTTTGCGAATCGTGTTGAGCAATAAAAGCACATCTTCTTTGGCTTCAACTTTGGGTTTTGGATTTCGTGCATTATCGTCCATTTCGGCACCAGCACCATTTACCTCGTCAAATTCTTCTCCGAAATAATGAAGGATAAACTTACGTCTAGACATGGAAGTTTCGGCATAAGCGACCATTTCTTGCAACAATGCATAGCCAACTTCTTGTTCTGCCAAGGGTTTTCCAGCCATAAACTTTTCTAGCTTTTCAATGTCTTTGTAGGCATAAAAAGCCAGGCAATGCCCCTCGCCTCCATCACGTCCAGCACGACCTGTCTCTTGATAGTAGCTCTCGATACTCTTTGGAATATCATGGTGAATCACAAAGCGTACATCAGGCTTATCTATACCCATACCAAAGGCAATGGTAGCGACAATAACATCACAATCTTCTTTGAGAAAGCTATCCTGATTAAACACACGTTGTTTGGTATCCAAGCCTGCGTGATAAGGCAATGCATTAATACCATTCACTTGAAGTACTTGTGCCAGTTCTTCTACGCGCTTTCGTGAAAGGCAATACACGATTCCAGATTTTCCTTCGCGCTCCTTTATAAAGGAAATAATGTCTCGATCAACTTGGTCAGTTTTTGGAAGTACTTCGTAAAACAAATTTGGACGGTTAAACGACGCCTTATAGGTAATCGCATTGGGAATATTAAGATTCTTTAAGATATCCTCTTGAACTTTGGGCGTGGCCGTAGCCGTCAGTCCGATGATGGGTAAGTTATCAGCAATGCGTTGCGAGATAGACTTTAAATTTCTGTACTCGGGACGAAAATCATGTCCCCATTCAGAAATACAATGCGCCTCATCAATGGCCAAAAAACTAATATTTAATGTGCGTAAAAAAGTGACATTATCTTCTTTTGTCAAGGATTCTGGAGCTACATAAAGCAATTTGGTGATGCCAGCTGTGAGGTCGCTTTTTACGGTTTGCACTTGTGTTTTTGAGAGTGACGAGTTCAAAACATGAGCAACACCATCGTTATCTGATATTCCTCGAATGGCATCCACTTGGTTTTTCATCAGCGCAATCAAGGGTGAAACAACTATGGCTGTCCCCGGAAGAATGAGTGCTGGTAACTGATAACACAACGACTTGCCACCTCCCGTTGGCATTATGACAAATGTGTTTTCTTTTTTTAGGACACTATTTATGACCTCTTGCTGAAGACCACGAAATTCATTAAAACCAAAAAACTTCTTAAGTGATGCTTTTACATTAAACTCTTGCTCAGCATGTGTTTGCTTCATCTTGGGTTTTGTACATTTGTAAACACAATATACGATAAAGTTGTTTAAGAAAAAATAGACGTTGAATAATTCTAACTCCATTACCCAAACGGCTAAAACAGTAATAGAGCAACAAGCTGCTGCTATTCAAGGACTTGTGCCGCAAATCCAAGAAGATTTGGAACAGATTATTTTGTGGATTCATCAAAGCCAGGGAAGGTTGGTACTTACAGGTATCGGAAAAAGTGCCCTAATTGGGATGAAAATTACGGCAACGCTTAACTCTACTGGTACTAAAAGTATGTTTATGCATGCTGCCGATGCCATTCATGGGGACTTAGGAATGATTGAAGATGCAGATATTGTGCTCTGCCTATCAAAGAGCGGTACGAGTCCTGAAATTAAAACCCTAGTCCCGCTAATAAAAGCACGTGGAAATAAGTTGATTGCCATGACTGCCAACCCAAACTCATTTTTGGGGCAACATGCAGATGGTATCCTACTTACGGATGTTGCCCGTGAGGCTGACCCGCACAATCTAGCACCTACTACCAGCACAACGGCACAATTGGTCATGGGCGATGCACTCGCCATTTGCCTGATGGAGCTATCGAATTTTCAACCACAAGATTTTGCGCGTTTTCATCCAGGCGGAGCCTTAGGAAAAGCATTAAACGTACAGCTAAATCACCTATTACAGCAGCACAAAGTACCACAAGTAGCGCCCAACGCACCACTACATGAGGTCATCACCGAAATTTCTTCCAAACTTGTTGGAGCTACTGCAGTAATCGAAAACAACCAGGTAGTTGGCATCATCACAGATGGCGATTTGAGGCGGATGATGGCACAAGAAACAGAATTTTCTACGGTCACCGCTGCTAGTATAATGAGTAAAAATCCCATACAATTGGCAGATGACACACTGGCTAAAGAAGCACTTCAAACGATGCAAACAAAAGAAATTAGTCAAGTAATCGTTACGCATGCAGGCAAGTATGTTGGCATGGTGCACATTCACGACATTCTAAACGAAGGAATTATCTAGTTATGGCAGACAAATCAATGCCTTTTCTTCAGCACCTAGAAGAGCTTCGCTGGCATCTAATCCGATCCATTTTGGCTATTGTAATCGCAGGTTCTATAGCATTTTTCGCTAAGGATTTTATTTTTGACACCATTTTATTTGGCCCAAAAAAGCAAGATTTCCCGACCTATAAATGGTTGTGTAGTGCTGCTCATTTTATAGGTATGGATGAAGGCTTTTGTTTTGACGAACTCCCGTTCAGGGTGCAAAGCCGAACAGTAGCTGGGCAATTTTCTGCACACATTTGGACTTCCATTACTGCAGGATTCATTTTTGCCTTTCCCTACGTGATTTATCAGCTTTGGCTATTTGTCAGTCCGGGGTTATTAAGTAAAGAGCGGCGTAAGGCTCGTGGCTTTATCGTCATATCCTCATTATTGTTTTTTATGGGTGTAGCTTTTGGTTATTATATCATCACCCCATTATCCTTGCGTTTTTTGGGCAGTTATAGTGTAAGCAGCGAAGTTTTTAACGACTTTGACTTGGGTAGTTACACTTCATTAGTTCGGGCATCCATATTGTCGGCTGGTTTGATTTTTGAATTGCCTATTCTGGTGTATTTTCTTACCAAAATTGGACTTATTACGCCCACGTTTATGCGTAAATACCGCAAAATTTCGATTGTACTTGTCCTTACGCTATCGGCTATCATTACGCCTCCCGATATAGCTAGTCAAATTATTGTCGCTATTCCTATCATGATATTATACGAAGTAAGTATATTTATATCCAAAATGGTGTACAAAAAAGAGCAAAGCCAATAGTACGCTCATATTATAAAGCATGAAATTACACGCCCAAAACATCACCAAGACCTATAGGGGACGAAAAGTAGTAAACGAGGTTTCTGTTGCTGTTGAGCAAGGAGAAATTGTAGGGCTTTTAGGTCCAAATGGTGCTGGAAAAACCACCTCTTTTTATATGATTGTGGGCTTGATTAAGCCGCTTAGTGGTCGTATTTACCTCGATGAGCTAAACATCACAAAATTTCCTATGTACAAGCGGGCACAAAACGGCATTGGTTATCTGGCGCAAGAAGCGTCGGTGTTTCGAAAACTGACAGTCGAGCAAAACATAAGAAGTGTTTTAGAGCTGACTGACCTAAGCAAAAAAGAACAAGTTGACAAAACGGAGGCATTGCTGGAAGAGTTTGGACTTACCCACATCCGTAAAAACAGAGGTGACCTGCTTTCAGGCGGCGAACGCCGACGAACAGAAATAGCACGAGCACTTGCCACAGATCCCAAATTTGTATTGCTGGACGAGCCGTTTGCTGGTGTTGATCCTGTGGCGGTTGAGGACATCCAAAAAATTGTGGCACACCTAAAAAAGCGAAATATTGGCATCCTCATTACCGACCACAATGTTCAAGAAACCCTAGCCATTACGGATAGAACATACCTGATGTTTGAAGGTAAAATCCTAAAAACAGGAACCCCTGAAGAACTAGCAGCCGATGAAATGGTACGCAAAGTATATCTAGGACAAAACTTTGAACTTAGAACTAAGAAGATAAGTCTTTAAAACGACCATACAAGATCCCCAAAAGCGCATAAGCCAAGACCACTAGCGATAATGCTTGGCTTCGAAACCACAACAAAATAGGAATGGCAAGTAGTGCAAATATTAAGGCAAACAGCGATGGACGGCCATTGACAAATTTTTGGCTAGGCAAGGTAATTTTGGAAACCATCAAAAGCGTTAACAGACCTACAGCTAACACAATATAATTGCCAGCTATCTCAAAGGGAATAAATGGGATGCCCACAACAAAAAGCGCAAAAGCTGGAGAAGGCATACCTTCAAATGTTAGTTTGGACGATGGGGTTATATTAAAACGTGCCAATCGATAAATGACCGCTATGGTTATCAAAAAGCCAGCAATGGCCAAGGGTGCCAAATGATAAGGCAAAAAGTCGGAAAGGAAACGGTACATAATCATCCCTGGAACCACACCAAAGGAAACCGTGTCGCAAAGCGAGTCCAATTGCTTGCCGATTTCAGAAGTAGCATTCAATGCACGGGCAAAAAACCCATCAATGCTATCAAAAAAAACACCTACTAATACCCAAATCAAGGTTAGCTTGGGGTTGCCCTGAGTTACAGCAACTAATGCCATGCAGCCAGAAAATCCGTTTAAAAGGGTAAACGTATTCGGTAAAAGTTTTAAAAGTTGCATAATAATATTTAAGGTTAAGTTTGCGCAAACTTACACAATAATTGTACTTTAGTGCAATGCCAAGAATAATTTTTCTAGCCCTTCTTTTTGGGGTTCTTCTCGGTCTGTCATGGCCAACTAATGGTTTCACGCCATTCATATTTATAGCTTTTGTTCCATTACTGCTGCTTTTTGACCTAGTGAAGCTAACAAACCGCTGGTCGTTTTTTGGTTATTTTTCTATTGGATTTTTTGTTTGGAATGCCATAACCACTTGGTGGCTGTGGAACGCTACTGTTTTTGGGTTGTTTTTCGCCATGCTGCTTAACACTTTGTTGATGAGCAGCATTATGCTGTTGTGGAGACGTGTGGATCTAAGACTTGGCACCAAGGCAGGACTTATCTTTCTTCCGCTGATTTGGATATGCTTCGAAAAATTACACCTAACTTGGGATTTTTCGTGGCCATGGCTCAACCTTGGTAATGCCTTTTCCGAACATCCCAATTGGGTACAATGGTACGAATATACGGGTAGCTTTGGCGGGACTCTATGGGTTTGGCTGGTCAACAGCTCATGCTACACCTTGCTGCGCTACTTTATTCGTTATAAAAAGTTTGGTAAAAAATGGATACCCACCGCAGTGATGCTGTTCGTTCCGATTGGTCTTTCTTTTTTAATGATCAAAACCTATCAACCCGAGCAAAACAATGCGTTAACCGTAACTGTGGTACAGCCAAATATTGACCCATACACAGAAAAATACAACCTCACGAATGAAGCTCTATACAGCCAGCTTATAGAACAAATTCAACCCGAACTAAGCAAAAAACCCCAGCTAATCATTACGCCAGAAACCTATTTTTCGGAGGGCTACGGAGCGTTTTTGCCGCAGTTTGAGCAAAGTGGTTTATATCACAACTTATTGGCGTTTGCAACAGTGAACGAGCTACAGTTTCTAAGTGGTATGCAGTATTACAACACCTACGATAGCATCACTAAATCGAATAGTGCCAATAAGCTCAGAAATGG
>JAURDG010000202.1 GCA_030828025.1 Flavobacteriaceae bacterium
CAACAGCAGCAAAAGAAAAATCTTGATTGGCCACATGCTTCATTAAGGTTGCGCCATCTTCTTTGCTGATGAACTCACCTTTGTCATTAAGGAGCTTTAATGCGTTCCATTGTTTGGGGTTATGACTTGCGGTCAAAATAATACCGCCTTGAGCTTTTTGGCGAACAACCTCCATCTCTACTGTTGGCGTAGTCGATAGCCCTACATCAATGACATCAATGCCAAGACCAACCAAAGTTTGTTGCACCAAGGCTTGCACCATCGGCCCAGAAATACGCGCATCACGACCAACAACTACAGCACAGCTGGCTTTCGTGTTTGATTTCAACCAGGTTCCATAAGCAGCAGCAAAAACAACCACATCTATAGGCGTGAGGTTTTTGGAAGGTGAACCACCAATAGTGCCGCGGATTCCAGAAACAGAGGAAATTAAAGTCATACTTTTGTTTTGACAAATATACACATAAGACTTCATCGATGAATTATTTGGCACATCTCGCACTGGCTTACCCAAATCACGGGTTAGTAGTAGGTAATTTCATTGGCGATCATGTGCGTAATAAACATCTACCGTCTTATACAAAGCAGGTGCAGCAAGGTGTGCTGATGCACAGAGCAATTGATTTGTTTACGGACCAACACCCAAAAACCATAGCACTAAGGCAGTTATTGTTTGGCGATTACCGACATTTTAGTCGTGTATTGGTGGACATTTATTACGATCACTTTTTAGCGAAACATTTTAGTCAATTCTATTCTTTTGAATTGACCAACTTTATTGCCACTGTTGAGCAAATATTACTGACCAATAACGAATTACTTCCCATGTCTGCACAGCAGTATTTAAAAGGAATGATGGCACAACATTGGTTGATGATGTACCAAGATATTTCGGGTATTGACCACATTTTAAAGATGATGGCAAAACGAAGCAAACGTGATACTTTAGCACTCGGAATTGTAGGGCTTCAAAAACACTACACCAAAATAGAACAAGGGTTTTTGGCATTTTATCCCGAATTGGTCGCCTATTGCACCTCATTGAAAAAGAACAGTATAGGCTTAGCTGGTTCATAAAAATCCGTTATATTCGAAGATTGTCGCAACTATGAAAGAAACGATTTCCGTAAAAGGCACACGTGTGCACAACCTGCAAAACATTGATGTGGAAATACCACGCAATGAGCTAGTTGTCATTACTGGATTATCGGGAAGCGGTAAATCATCCTTAGCTTTCGACACCATTTATGCAGAAGGACAACGCCGCTATATCGAAACCTTTCCCGCTTATGCACGTCAATTTATTGGTGGTCTGGAACGCCCAGATGTTGATAAGATTGATGGCCTGTCTCCAGTAATCGCCATTGAACAAAAAACAACAGGCAAAAGCCCACGTTCTACAGTTGGCACCATTACCGAAGTTTATGATTTCTTGCGATTGCTCTATGCACGAGCGGCAGATGCATACAGCTTTCAGACAAATGAAAAGATGGTTCAATATTCGGATGAGGAAATCATGCAAACCATAATAGAGCGCTATTTGGGAAAGAAAATAGCAATCCTTGCCCCTGTCGTTCAATCACGAAAAGGACACTACAGAGAACTTTTTGCATCCATTACCAAGCAAGGATTTACACGCGTACGCACGGATGGTGAATTTGTACTTCTCGAACCCAATTTTAAGCTAGACCGCTACAAAACACATGATATAGAAATCGTCATTGACCGCCTATCAGTGAAGAAAACAGAAAATGAATCGAAGCGGCTGGCAGAAAGTATCGCCACAGCGATGTACCACGGCAATGACATGTTGATGATTTATGATTACGAATCAGAAAACGTTCGGTATTTCAGTAGAAAACTTATGTGTCCCACTACTGGTGTGTCATATCCTGCACCAGAACCCAATACCTTTTCGTTTAATTCACCAAAGGGCATGTGCCCAAGCTGTAACGGTTTAGGCACCAAACATGTAGTCAATCATTCGAAGATCATTCCAGATGAGAATGTGTCGATAAAGGCTGGAGGTGTCGTGCCATTAGGTGAGGAAAAAAACAACTGGACGTTCAAACAAATGAACAGTATTGCGCAGCGGTATTCCTTTGATTTATCCACGGCGATTAAAAAGATTCCAAAAGAAGCTATGGACGTCATTTTATATGGTGGCAATGAGCGTTTTTCTGTAGCATCAACGTCTTTGGGTATTACCCGAGAATATAACATAGATTACGATGGCGTTATTCCTTTTTTAGAGCATCAATACGAACAAGCGCATACCAGCGCATTAAAGCGTTGGGCGAAAAGTTTTATGGATGAAATTCCTTGTCCCGATTGCGATGGATCGAGGTTAAGGAAAGAAGCCATGTTTTTTAAAATCGCCGATAAAAACATTGCTTCACTCACGCAAATGGATATCGCACAGCTGCAACAATGGATTGTTGATGTACAACAACATTTAAGTAAAAAACAACAGCTAATTGCTCGAGAAATCCTCATTGAAATCGAAAAACGACTTCAGTTTTTGTTGGATGTTGGCCTTGATTATTTATCATTAAATCGAAGTGCGAAATCACTTTCTGGTGGTGAAGCACAACGCATCCGATTGGCTACTCAGATTGGGGCACAACTCGTAGGTGTTTTGTACATACTGGATGAGCCAAGCATCGGCTTGCACCAGCGTGATAACGAAAAACTGATTGAGTCATTGATGCAACTTCGTG
>JAURDG010000094.1 GCA_030828025.1 Flavobacteriaceae bacterium
CCATATTAACCACGCCAAAGCCACGAATACCTGGTGTGTCCACAATACGTGCATCAAAATCCAAATCGTGCATCTCGGCAAAGGTAGTGGTGTGTTGCCCCTGCTGGTGTTGCGAAGAAATTTCAGCCGTTTTAATGTTAAGCCCTGGTGCCAAACTGTTCACAAGCGTTGATTTGCCCACGCCACTATGTCCTGAAAGCATACAGGTTTTGCCCCGCATCAATGATATTACATCTGCCAAATTAGTCCCTTTTAAAGCTGATATTTCCAAGCAGGTGTAGCCAATAAGTTCGTACACTTTTTTTAATTCCTGCACTTGTTGCAGCTCTTCGGCAGTATAGCTGTCCTCTTTGTTGAACAACAACACGGTCTCTATTCCATAAGCCTCTGCCGTAGCCAAAAACCGATCGATAAATGCGGGATAGGTTGGTGGATTACTCATAGTCACCAACAAAAAAGCACAGTCGATATTCGCTGCAATGATGTGGATTTGTTTGGACAAATTCACAGACTTGCGGACGATATAATTCTTGCGCTCATGAATGTGGGTAATGACGCCTTGCACACCATCTTGTGTGTCTTTGCATGTAATATCAACAACATCGCCGACGGCTACAGGATTGGTACTGGTAAGTCCCTCAATCCGAAACTTACCCATGATGCGGCAAGGAACAAGGTTCCCTGCTGCATCCTTTACATGATACCAGCTACCCGTTGATTTGTACACGACTCCCGTCATAGCATCAAATTAACGGATTTTTGGATTAACCGCATTAGCCGTTGATAATCTCCTCTTGGTGGTTGATGGATTCTTGGTGGATCGCCTTAAAAATGCGAAGTATAAATTCTTCGCTCAAACCCTTTTCTTCTCCATCCAAAATCATTTTGCCTAAAATCTCGTTCCAACGCTTCGATTGCAATACCGCCACATTATGGGATTTTTTTAATGCGCCTATTTCGTTGGAAACTTTCATTCGCTTGCCTAAACTCTCAAGCAAATTCGCATCAATCAAATCAATTTGCGTACGCAGCGTGTTGAGTTTGTTTTTGTATTCGGCATCGTCATCCGTTTCTTTTCGGATTTTTAAATCCTGCATCATTTGTACAAGCGTATCTGGCGTGATTTGCTGTGCTGCATCACTCCAAGCATTGTCCGGATCCCAATGCGACTCTACCATCAATCCATCAAAATTTAGGTCTAGTGCTGTTTGGCAAATGTCTTGTAAAATATCACGACGACCCGCAATGTGTGATGGATCACAAATCAACGGCAAATCAGGGAATCTGTTTTGTAGCTCCACAGCAATCTGCCACTCGGGATTGTTTCGGTATTTTGTTTTTTCATAGGTCGAAAATCCTCTGTGAATCACGCCCAGATTTTTAATGTTGGCGGTGTGCAAGCGTTCAATGCCGCCAAGCCACAACGACAAGTCAGGGTTTACTGGATTTTTGACCAATACAATCTTATCGGTGCCTTCTAAGGCATCGGCAATCTCTTGAACAATAAATGGGCTTACTGTCGAACGAGCACCAATCCATAAAATGTCGATATCATGCTCCAACGCCAATTGCACATGTGCGCGATTGGCAACTTCCGTACAGGTCAGAAGGCCAGTTTCTTCTTTAACACGTTGCAACCATTTTAGACCAATGGCACCAACACCTTCAAAGTTTCCGGGACGAGTACGTGGTTTCCAAATGCCTGCCCGATAGGCAGTTACGTCCGTACCTTTTAGTTGATGTGCAATCTTAAGCACTTGTTCTTCGGTTTCCGCACTACATGGTCCTGCGATGACGAGTGGGTGGTCAAGCTCAAAATCATTAAGCCATTGACGCATTGTTGGATTGTTTTCCATAGGTTTATTTATTTATGTTCTAAAATTGTTTTTATTCTATTGATGTTTTTCATTTCGGCCAATAGTTCCTCGTGGGCATTAGCAGCCAGTTTTTCTTTGAATTCATTCATATTTAAAATGTATTCCTCCAAAGTTTCTAGAACATTCTGTTTGTTTTGAGCAAAAATTGGCATCCACATTTCAGGTGAACTCTTGGCCAAGCGCACCGTAGAAGCAAATCCACTGCCTGCCATATCAAAGATGTTTTGCTCGTCAGTCTCTTTTTCCAAGACTGTTTTTCCAAGCATAAATGAAGTGATGTGCGACAAATGCGACACATAAGCAATATGTTTGTCGTGAGCGATGGGGTTCATTTCTCGAACATGCATCTCCAACTGCGCAAATAAATTTTTCGCACGAACCAAAAGCTCAGGATGTGTTTTTGCTGTTTCACACAACATGATGGTTTTATTCTTATACAAATTAGGTATAGCGGCATCAGGACCCGAATATTCCGTTCCTGCTATGGGATGGGCTGCCAAAAACTGTTGGCGTTTGGGATGATTTTTTACTGCTTCACAAATCGCCGATTTGGTAGAACCAAAATCCACAACTAATGTCTGTTCCCCTACAACATCCAAAATTTTGGGTAATTGATTGGCAATTGCTTCTACAGGGATAGACACAAAAACCCAATCCGCATCTTGCAAGTCATCAATATTCCCTTTTTGATGAATAAGCCCGAGTTCCAAAGCACGGTCTAAGGTTGCCTCTTTTCGACTAATACCTTCTAAAACAACATCAGGGTACATCTGCTGTAAATCCAACGAAAGCGAACCGTTCATCAAGCCAATACCAACAAAACTCACCTTCATGACTTAATCCGTTTTAGTGCTTCGTTAATTCGTGCTTCGGATACGCAAAGCGAAAAGCGAATATAGCCTTCGCCTGCATTACCGAAAATGGTCCCCGGTGTAATAAAAATGTGTTTTTCTTTCAATATTTGATCTATATAGGTTTCGCTATCTGTAGCGCCTACGGGTAGTTTTGCCCAAACAAACATTCCTGCGGTATCTTTTTGATAGGTAGTGTTAAGTGCATCGGCAAGTTGCCACACCAACTTTCTTCGGTTTGAATACACCTCATTCATCTGTGCAAACCAATCGGCACTTTCGTTAAGTGCGGCAATAGCCCCTTGTTGAATGCCAAAAAACATTCCCGAATCCATATTGCTTTTGACTTTTAAAATGTCTTGAATATGCGTTTGGCTACCGCACACCATACCTACTCGCCAACCTGCCATATTGTACGCCTTGCTCAAGGATTGTAGTTCCAAAACCACCTCCATAGCTCCTGAAATTTGCAACAGGCTCAACGGCTCGCTATTAAGAATATGCGCATAGGGATTGTCGTTAACAACAAGAATATCGTGCTGCTTGGCAAAGGCAATCAACTCCTCAAAAAAGGACATGGTGGCTTTGGCACCCGTGGGCATATGGGGGTAATTCACCCACATCAGTTTTACGCCTGATAAATCTTGCTTGGCTAATTCATTCAAATTTGGCAACCAATTTGTTGCAGCACTTAATGCATAAGGCACGGCATGGGCACCTACCAATTCAGTTACCGAAGCATAAGTTGGGTAGCCTGGATTGGGTATCAGCACACCATCACCTTCGTTGAGGAATGCCATAGAAATATGCATGATGCCCTCTTTGGAGCCCATCAGCGGTAGCACCTCATGTGTAGCATCTAGGGATACACCAAAAAAGTTTTGGTAGTAATCCGCAATGGCTTGACGCAACTCGGGCGTACCTTGATAGCTTTGGTATTTGTGCGCCGTAGGATGTGAAAGGCTTTGCGTAAGTGCCTCAACAACCGATTGCGGGGGTGCCAAATCGGGGCTACCAATACCCATATTGATGATATCCTTACCCCCGGCGATGAGTCCACGCACTTCGCGTAACTTCCTAGAAAAGTAGTATTCTTGAACGCTATGTAACCTGTTTGCAGCTCTCATTTGGCAAGTTTGTTTTTATAGATCCCCAATACTTTTAAGGATTCGGTCATGATTTCCAATAGCTGTACCGCTTTGGTGTAAAACGCCAATTCATCAAAGGTTACATCGACAAAAAAGGAGTATTTCCACGGAGTTTCTACCACAGGCATGGACTGAATTTTGGTCAGGTTGAGTTTGCAATCGCTAAGCACATTGAGTACTGCTGCCAAACTACCTCGCTTGTGATCGAGGATAAATTTTAAGGATGCCTTATCCGCATTTTCAGAAGTCTCGGGCGTGGTTTTTACCACCACGAATCGCGTAGCATTATTTTCAATACTGTGAATGTTTGGTGCAACAATGTCTAATCCATACAATTCGGCAGCTGTGCGGGAGGCAATAGCCCCCAAACCACTGATGTGTTTTTCGGCAATACGCTGTGCAACCTCCGCCGTATCGTCGTCTTCAATGAGTTTGATGTGCGGTTGGGTCGCAAAAAAATCTTTACACTGCAACAAAGCCATAGGGTGCGACGCCACTTCTTTGATGTGCTCGATGCGGGTTCCAGGCAGAGCCATCAGCTGATGCTCGATACGGATATACGCCTCGGCAACGATATGCAGTTGGTGTTTGTCAATAAGGGCGTAGTTCGGAATAATGGAACCTGCAATGGAATTTTCGAGTGCCATAACACCAGCCTGGGACTGCCCCGACGTTACCGATGCCACCAAAGCATCGAACGACAGGCACTCGTCCAGATTGATGTCGGCACCAAAAAGCTGCACCGCCACCTCGTGGTGGTACGATCCCTTGATTCCCTGTATGGCAATTTTACTCTTCATACTGCATAAAAAAACCCCGAACATTTGCTCAGGGTTTACAATTCGTTTTTAAACACATTACACACCCTGCTACTTTCCGCTATAGAAGTAGTAAAAAGGCGTATAATAAGTGTTGTTTTTCATTAGAGTGCAAATATAGACCCAAAACTGAAATAAAAAAATTTTTTTATATTTATTGTCAGAATGCCCTAAAATCTATGCTACTACCCGTACGCCTACGTGATTTTAGAATATTTTTGGGGCATTTAATTTAGTTAGTTAGATATGAGGTATGCCGTTTTAATTTTAATATGTACTCTTCTTTCTTGTCACAACAGCAATGCCCAAAAAACAAACGCTCAAAAATCAACTACAGAAAAGAAAACTGTAAAAGCACAAAATTTAAGCAATAAAACAATTACGTATTTAAGTGGTGAAAATGACTCGGCATCAATTAAACTAACTATAATTCCTGATGGCAGCTTTTCATTTGTGATGAACATACTTGGCGAAAACGATACAATAAATTCAATTGGAAATTGGAAAGAAAACGCAAACACCATTACATTAATTTTTGATGATGACGAAAACTTAAACCTTAGTGCCCTTTTTAATTCAAAAAATGATGAATGTAAAGTTACAGGAAAGCACACAATAGAATTCGAACAGAATTTGTATAAGTTAAGTATTTGGGGGGTTAGTTGCTTTAGAATTGATTAAAATAGTTGCATTTGATGCATTTTTGGTGCATTTTTACATCAAATTAGCACCATGGCACGACAAAGTATAACGTTTACCAAGCCCAATGATGAATGGCTAAGAGCTCAAGTAGATGGCCAAGAGTATATGAGTAAAAGTGAGGTCATTAACGATTTGATTCGTCAAGCACGAAAACAGCACCAAGCAATAGACTGGATTAGAGCAAAGTTGGATAAAGCTGAGCAAAGCGGATTTACTAACGAAACAAAAGCGGAAATAAAGGCACAAGCAAAATTAATGAGCGATGGCTGAGTATCGCTTAAGCTATGAAGCAAAGAAAGACTTAATTCGAATTTATCAATACGGAATTGCGTATTTTGGAATAGCACAAGCTGATGCATACTTCGATGCATTTTTTGAGTGTTTTAACACTATTGCAGAACGACCTTTTTCTTTTGAATCTATCGATTACATTAAAAAAGGATACAGACGTTGTGTATGTGGTGTTGATTCCATTTATTTTAGGGTTCACTCAAATGTTGTTGAAATTATGGCAATTATAGGAAGACAAGATGTATCAACGATTTTATAAAACCACCCCACTTTGATGCGCCTGCGTTCCCATTTTAAACAA
>JAURDG010000103.1 GCA_030828025.1 Flavobacteriaceae bacterium
AACATCCGCAAGTCAATTCACAATGGTTTGATGATAAGATGGTGCTCAACCATCATGTGCATGTAGGCGTAGCCGTAGCTGTTGAAGATGGGTTAGTTGTTCCCGTACTGCGCTTTACCAACGAGATGAACTTACCGCAAATTGGCGTGCAAGTAAAAGATTTTGCTACTCGTGCACGAAACAAAAAACTGACACCACAAGAGATGGACGGCAGTACCTTTACAGTTTCTAACCTTGGTATGTTTGGTATTACTGAATTTACCTCGATTATCAATCAACCAAACTCTGCCATTCTTTCTGTGGGAGCCATTGTGCAAAAACCCGTTGTAAAAGGAGGCGAAATTGTAGTTGGCAACACCATGAAACTCACCCTTGCTTGCGACCACCGTACGGTTGACGGAGCTACTGGGGCGCAGTTTTTACAAACGCTTAAGGAATACATCGAAAATCCCATCCGCTTGGTGGTGTAAACGTTTTGGGCGCATCGAAAAACATGGTGATAACAGGAGCCAGTCGAGGAATTGGCTTGGCGTTGGTGCAATGGTTTTCAGCAAACAACCACCAGGTTTGGGCACTATCCCGAAACATTCAACCAATTGAGGCGTTAAACCTAAAAAACACACAAGCCATTTCGGTAGATATTTCCGATGAAGCTGCTGTGGAACATTGGGCAAAAAATCATGCTCCTGCTCCTGTTGATATTTTAATCAATAACGCTGGGAAACTCATCAATAAACCTTTTTTGCAGACGACACAAGCTGATTTTAAAGCGGTGTATAATGTCAATGTTTTTGGCTTGGCAAACCTAACACGCTTACTGTTGCCAAAAATGCACAGCACCAGTCACGTGGTCAATATCAGTAGTATGGGCGGCATAAACGGCACGTCGAAGTTTCCTGGTCTAGCTGCTTACAGCAGTAGCAAAGGTGCGGTTTCTATCCTGACCGAGTTACTTGCCGAAGAGTGTAAGCGGACAGGACCAAGTGTCAATACCCTTGCTTTGGGAGCCGTGCAAACCGAAATGCTTTCAGAAGCGTTTCCAGGATTGGATGTTCCGATGGATGCCAAAACCATGGCGGATTACATTGCCCAATTTGCGCTTGAAGGGCATCGTTTTTACAATGGAAAAGTTCTTCCCGTTTCGAACACCACGCCTTAATGCAGTTTGATTTTTATTCTTTTTTACCCGAAGCGGCTCGAGAACAATGCGCCGCTTTGATCGATGAGCGAAACGTGCGTATCAAGGTCGTACGGCAGCGAAAAACCAAACACGGCGACTTTCGGGTTCATGCCCGACAAGTGGTAGGTATTACACTAAATGCCATGGATAATCCTTATCGGTTTTTGCTCACTTTTTTACATGAGTTGGCGCACTATGATGTTTTTATGTGCCATTCATCTCGAAAAAAACCACACGGTACGGAGTGGAAATCTACATTTCAGTCAATAACGAGCCCTTTTTTAACAACCGACTACTTCCCTGAGCCTTTATTGACAACATTAAAAAAGCACATGGAAAACCCGCGTGCTACTTTTTCGGCTGACCCTAAATTGATGCAGGCGTTACGGAGTTTTGATTCACCCAATGATAAAAAATGTATTTTTGAATTGGAACAGAATACTGTTTTTCGAACTGAGGACGGGCGTGTATTCCAAAAAGGGGCCAAACGCAGAACACGTTTTTTATGCACCTGTCTTCACACAAAAAAGCAATATTTGTTTCCGCCTTTTGTTGAAGTTAATCCTGAATAATGGAATCAAAATTTGACTTTTCCGAGCCTTCTGAATCTACGGAGCCTGTAAGGAAACAACCAAAAAAACAGCGTGAGCAGCTTCGTTTTTTAGGTAATTTACTCCAGATTGCCCGTGATACGGACTACGCAGCTACTTTGTCGGCTGTCCGCCAAGACATTCCTTTTAAGGGTGCCACCGCATGGGTGCTTATTTGTTCCATATTTATTGCCTCTATAGGGCTTAACACCAACTCAACAGCTGTCATTATTGGCGCCATGCTTATTGCGCCGCTCATGGGTCCAGTTTTGGGAATCGGTGTATCTCTTGCTATCAACGATTTGTCTATGCTTAAGCATGCTATACAGAATTTTCTGGTTATGGTCGCCTTGAGTGTGTTGACAGCTACTTTGTTTTTCGCTTTATTTCCATTACAGCAAGAATCATCAGAGTTGCTTTCACGGACACAACCCGACATACGCGATGTGTTTATCGCTTTTTTTGGTGGAGCTGCTCTGGCGATTGCCCGCACAAAAAAAGGCACCATTGCTTCGGTGATTTTTGGCGTTGCCATTGCTACGGCACTCATGCCGCCTTTGTGCACAATCGGCTTTGGGTTGTCACAAGCTAATCTAAGCTATGCCATGGGTGCTTTCTATTTGTTTTTTATCAATGCTACTTTTATAGCATTTGCTTCGTTTTTGGTCATTAAGCTGTTGCGTTTTCCCATGACTGATTATGCCGATTCCAAACAACGAAGAAGGGTCGTTCGTTTGGTGAGTTTTGTAGCTCTGCTTGTAATGATTCCTGCGGGAATAACATTTAAAAAAGCCCTTTCCGAAAATAGTTTTCGGCAGGCAGTAAACCAATTTTTATCCGAGCAAGTAGTGCCGCTTACTTATGGAAGTCACTTAAGCCAAACGGCTGAAATTTATTACGATACTGATGGTTCTAAAATTGTATTGAATTCTTTGGGGTTCGTTCGTATCGACAGTGTTTCGGCGCAGCAATTGGCGCATAGTATCAAGCAATACAAAGGCTTATCTGAAGCAAGATTGCTTATCATGCCAAGCAATCAACAGTAGTTATTGATACACTTCTTTGACTTTTTTCATCAGCCTTGAGGAATAAACAAAGTTGTTTATGGCTTCATTGTCGGTTTTGAAAATTTGTTTTTTATTTCCTTCCCAGGCTTTTAATCCATCTTTAAGGAACAAGATAGTATCCCCAATTTCCATGACCGAGTTCATGTCGTGTGAATTGATAACCGTGGTGATGTTGTACTCTTTTGTTATCTCTCGGATTAAGTTGTCGATAACAATAGCGGTTTTCGGATCCAACCCAGAATTTGGTTCATCGCAAAACAAATATTTGGGCCGCATCACTACCGCACGGGCTATAGCCACCCGCTTTTGCATGCCTCCAGAAAGTTCGGCAGGTAATTTTTGCGTGGCTTCATTAAGGTTTACACGATCGATGACCTCATGGGCAGCAGCACGAATGCTTTTTTCATCTTGATCGGTAAGCATTTGCATGGGAAACATCACATTTTCCAATACTGTCATGGAGTCAAATAGTGCACTACCTTGAAAAACCATGCCTATTTCTCTTCTTAGTATCCTTCGCTGATTGTCATCCATATTTTCCAATGGTCGGTTGCCAAACAGCATACTGCCACTATCAACGGAGTAAAGGCCGAGCATGCACTTGAGCAAGACCGTTTTTCCAGAACCACTTTGACCAATAATTAGGTTGGTTTTTCCGGGTTCAAAAGTCATGCTAATGCCCTTGAGGACTTCTAGCCCATCAAATGATTTTTTTATGTTTTTAAGTTCAATCATCAGGCAAGCAATAATTGTGTAATCATGTAATTGAGTACAATAATGACGATGGATGTCCATACAAAGGCGACTGTGGCAGCTTTGCCCACTTCTAATGCACCACCTTTCATATAATAGCCTTGATAGGCGGGAATGGTAGCTAGGACTATAGCAAAAACGACTGTCTTAATAAATGCGTAAAACACATGAAAAGGTTTAAAGTCCATTTGAATACCATCGATAAAATCGGCACTACTCGAAAAGCCGCCATAGAGTGTGGCGGTATATCCGCCCAAAATACCCAAAAACATGGAAATATTGATCACCAACGGGAGCAACATCATAGCAACTAATTTTGGAAAAACCAGATAATTCACCGAGTTGATGCCCATAACTTCTAGTGCGTCAATCTGTTCAGTTACACGCATCGTGCCAATGCTAGACGTAATGAAAGAACCGACTTTACCCGCCAAAATAATGCACATAAAAGTAGGTGCAAATTCTAGAATAACCGATTGTCTGGTTGCAAAGCCAACCAAGCTCTTAGGTATAAGCGGACTTTCTATATTTAAGGCTGTTTGAATGGCAACAACTCCTCCAACAAAAAACGAGAGAAATGCCACTATTCCTAAAGAGCCAACAATAAGGTCTTGAATATCCTTAAAAATGAGCTTACGCATGACTTTTGCTTTTGTAGGCTTTATAAAAACCAACCGCAACATCAAGAGATAAGCACCTATGTGGTGTAAAAGTTTCATTTTAACGAATGTAAAAAAATATGGTAACTTTAATCTTGTAATTCAACACAAAATATAAAGATATTTACAACATGAGAATAATCTTTGCCCTATTGCTACTTGTCCCTGTTTTTTCACGTTGTCAATCCGCAGATCAGTCTGAGCAACCTAAGCTCGTAATGGGTATTGTGGTTGACCAAATGCGCATGGACTATCTGTCGCGCTTCCAAAGGCACTATTCAGCTGATGGATTTATGCGTTTTTATCACGAAGGCTTTGTGGCCAAAAACCATCATTTTGATTATGCGCCTACAGTTACTGCTGCTGGCCATGCGAGTATTGCAACCGGCACGCCGCCTGCCATACATGGTATTATTGCAAACGATTGGTTTGACAAACAAACCGGACAAGAACAATATTGCGTACAAGATAAGCGCTATGCGACTGTCGGCTCGGAAAACAAAAGCATCGGTCAAAAAGCACCTACGCAGTTACTCGTTAGTACTTTCGCTGACGAAAATAGACTGGCTACGCAATCTCGTGGCAAGGCGATTAGCGTTTCCATCAAAGACAGAGGTGCGATTTTGTCTATTGGGCACGCCGCCAATGGTGCTTACTGGTTTTCGGGCAATGATGGAAATTTTGTGAGCAGCACATTTTATATGAAAGCACTACCTCAATGGCTTGCAGCGTTTAATGCTTCTAGAAAGATAGACAGCTACATGACGACTTGGGACACCTACTTTCCTATACAAGAATACACCGAAACAGGCGCTGACGATACGGCGTATGAAAAGGCACCTAAAGGTAAAGTCACGCCTACGTTCCCTTACGATTTAGCTGCTTTGGCAGCCCAAAACGGAGGATACAATATTTTAAAATCTACACCCTTTGGAAATAGCCTGATTACCGACGTTGCTTTGGCAGCTATTAATGGAGAACATTTGGGTCAGGATGCCGCTGCTGATGTGTTGATGATTAGCTATTCATCTACAGATTACATTGGACATGATTACGGCATCAATTCCAAAGAACTACAAGATGCCTATGTGCGTTTGGATCGCGACATCGCACGACTTTTTAAGCAGTTAGATGAGCAAGTGGGCAAGGGAAATTATACCGTATTTCTAACGT